>WQUS01000030.1 GCA_009781965.1 Bacillota bacterium
AACACAAGATAATTCCCAAGAGTTAAGCGCCGGCTGAGTTCCAACTCCAACTTTATTAGGGACCTCATAAACCTCATAAATCAACCTTATTCCAGCGGCAGTAATAATAGCATAAGCCTTGCTAAGCAAGGCTTGGCAAGGCTTATGAAGATAAAAACCAACTTGTTTGTTTAACCAACTATCTCTTAGTCGGTCATGTCGCCTGCTGCATCTTCTTCCGGAACGCTTTTAACTGCGTCAAGCAGTCAAAGTAAATAAGATGGTAGTAGGACCGTTCTTAGCCCTATTAAACCGGCTTGATTTCTACAGTCGGCCCTTGGAGATTCACCGAGAACGGAACTGATGTCGTTTGGCCTTTCTCAACAGTCACATCCTTGGAAATCGTTTGGTCAAAACTGACGCCAGGATCTACAACAGTACCGTCAAGACCTATCACAGTGTAGTCGCTGCTGCCACTGAGCGAGACAGTGTAGTCGCCCGGCTCAAGTTTATCCAAAACAGCGCCGATGTTACCATCGAAGTTTTCATTCACATAACTGAAGTCATTCGGACCAGTGATTTCTAATTTAAGAGTACCTTTATAGTCACCAGGCAAAGTTTCTCTGCTGACTTCTTTCCAGCCAATGATGTTGTTTTTGTCATTATACATTATTCCGCCCGCAGAGTGGAGGTACAGGTAAACAACATCACCGGTATCGGACGGTAAAGTTGCGGTAAGAATATTACCATCGTGCTTAATATTGGGACGAGAGTCGAACGGAGTTGCTTGCAAAAAGATACCAATGCTATTATCTGGTAGGACTACACCGTCGGCATCATTAAATGAAACCGTCAGTTGATTACCAACTATTTTAACGTTATAATACAACCCAAGCCCAGTGTTGTTGGGATCCGACATTGCCAATTCAACCGGAACGCCATCTCCAGAGCTTGCCGCCGCAACATTCACAGCAACATAGGTCATCTTGGCACCATTGCCGCCACTACCATTACCGTTGTTCTCGTTACTATTAGGGAATTTATATACTGACTTGCTAACTGTTGTGCTGTCATAAAGTAATATCTTTTGGTAAATAGGCTCATAGATTACCTTGTCGTAGCTTACGTTTAAATCCGCGTTTACTGCCAGCGCACCTTCCTCCGCAGGCAACTGATTAATGAACCGGAGTTTATCGGTATAAGACTTTACTTCACAGCCAAAGATGAAACCGCCGGGGTTAATCATCGGATCGGTATGGAAATCCTGCCCCTCAGTGTTTATATCCTCAGCTTCGTTGATCCCCACAATGGTAATGGTGTTATCGCCGGACTTGATGAAATCCTTAATATCAAAATTGTACGTTCTCGACCAGGTTTCAATCTTATTGCCGGTATTTATATAGTCATGGCCCCTGTCGCCAATCATGTACGCCAGATTCGCTGCATCTAAAGGCGCTCCCTTTTGCAGTTCGTTTACAACCGCATCGCTCTTGCCAACATACTGGCCGTTTACAAACACCAGGAAAGCGTTGTCGCCCGTCACATATAGCGGCATCGTCCCGTCAGCCAAATTATCCAGCGTGGTAAAGGATTTCTCAAAAATAACCGTGTCGCCGTTTACAGCCTTATCACGATTTGAAAAATCACCGGTATTCCAGATAAATTGCGGTTTAACCGCCTCTTCAGGTGCAACATTACGATCGAGCCAGAGGCCATCCAAATCGTTAAAGAACTTGTCAGTACCATTATAGTTAATCATCTGCTGTTTCCAAAAAGGTGCAACCGGGATATAGCTCGGCGGCGAATCTGAGGCCGGATTACTTCTAAACAGAACGCTGTTATCAAAGGTGACTACAGACGTTTCCGCAGTGCGATAATTATCGTAGCCCTCGTAGGCTTTGAGATCAGGATCTAATCCATTGCTAATAATAACATCGTCCTGGCTAACCCGGCCCGTCGCAGGGTCATATGTTTTCGGGGAGAAGTTCAGAGTAGCATCATCGCCCTCTTGCCAAGGCTTGGTGGTAATGGGGTCAATGGCTTCATACTTATCGCCAATATCCCCGGTAAATCTTTCTTTAATCGTGTATTCTTTCGTCAAATCAAGCCCTGTGAAAGTGATATAGCCGCTTATATCCACTTGGGTGGATTGAACAACAGCAGCTCCGTCATACAAATCAAACCAAATGTTGGGATTATCTGTTGGGTAAAGCGGATTGTTGATATCCCACAGCACCGGCTTGTTATTACCACTCTGAACCAGTTTCATCAGTTTTATGATCCCTGTATTTGACACATCCGGTCCGCCCTGATGGAATCCGCTGATGTTGAAACTAATACCGTTGCCGGATTCATTGGTCACTAAGAAGCTGCCGCTCGCATTATTGTTGCCCTTATCAATGTATGCAATTGTCCAATCATACGGCGCCACGATAACCCAACCGGGGTTATTGCCGCCGCCATTGGTGGAGAAACCCTGCCCTGGAACCCACTTAAATACGTACCCGTTGGCAAAGGTCACCTGCATTGAGCTTACTTTTGAGATGTCTTTACCTGAGTAAACAAGGTGCCATATGTTAGGATTATCTCCAACTTTTTTATCCGGAACATAAAAAACATTGTTCCACGTTTCAGTAAAGTCGACACCGCTGCCTTTAAGGTAAGCAGTTTGTCCGACGGTGGATGCAGGCGCAGCCAGCGCCGGCGAAGCCATGGCAAAAGCCATTGCCAGTACTAACAACGCCAGTAATAATTTCTTGGGTTTTCTCATCAATTTGAATACCTCCTGCTCATTGTTTTCTGCTTAAAAGTTTTTGCTTTCCTAACGAGCACTCTATCCCTACATCCGCTTATCGTTATTGACCGGCATCCTTCCCCCCCCTTTTCTTCATTTTTTAACAAACACGGTTCATCGCTTTGGCAGTACGTACACTGTGCAACCAAAATAGCAAAAGTATTGTGATTTTTTTCTTAATTAGTTTTTCATTATATAGTAATATTCGTCCCGGGCCTTTAATTTTTTGGGGTAAAAATTGATTAAATTTATTAGGACCTCACAATGCAATTTTATTCCGGCGGCATAAAATAGCAGAAGCCTTGCTAGGCAAGGCTTCTGCAGGTAAATAGAACTATTGTTTAACGAATTATTTACTTCTGATAGATTGGTACATCCGGACCTTGCAGGTCTACCGAAAACGGCACGGTAGTCGTTTCGTCTTTCACAACAGTTACATTCTGAGTAATCGGGTCAAAACCATCGCCGCTCAGGGTAACAGTGTAGTCGCCCGGCTCAAGTTTATCCAGAACAACGCCGATGTTACCATCGAAGTTTTCATCCGTATAGCTGTAATCATTCGGACCGGTGATCTCCAGCTTTAGTGTTCCTTCATAGACGCCGTCCTTTTGTACTCTGCTTACTTCTTTCCAGTCAACGATTTTGGTGCCGTTATACTGAATACCGCCCTTGCTGTGAAGGTACAGGTAAACGACATCGCCGGTACCGGCCGGTAAAGCTTTGGTCAGTACATTATCGTGTTTAAGTTCGCTGGTGGGACGGGAGTCGAATTGCTTTGCCGACAGCAAGATACCAATGTTATCATTCGGTACCACTACACCGTCAGCAAAGGAAACAGTCAGCTGACCATCGGCTATTTTTACATTATAGGACAAGCCGAGTCCCCTGTTGCTGGGGCTTGAATCAGCCAGCTCAAACCAAACGCCGTCTCCGCTGCTTGCCGCCGCGACATTCACAGCCACGTATCTCATACCACTGTTATCATTTGGGAACAGGTATACTGACTTGCTGACCGTTGTATCGTTCGGAATGAACAGCGTTTCGTACACCGGCACATAGGTTACCTCATCATAGGTTAAGTTTACAGCCGCGCTTACTGCCAGCGTACCTTCGTCATTGCTAGGCAACTGGTTCACGAACGTAAGCTTATCGGTCTGAGAATTGACTTCGCAGCCAAAGATGAAACCGCCCGGGTTCTTCATCGGGTTTGCATCAAATCCCTGAGTAGTTTTAGATTCATTAACACCCACGATGGTTATGGTGTTTTTCTCTCCAGGGATAAGCTTATTCGTAATGTCGAAAGTGTAAACTTTTTCCCATGTCGCCATATCATTGTGGGTGTTGATATATGCATCATCCCTATCGCCAATGATGGCGGCAAGATTGCCAGCGGTTAACTCATCCGTTAAACCGAGACTTTGTGGAGTATGAACTACCGCGTCGCTTTTGCCGGCGTACTGACCGTTCACATATACCAGGAACGCATTGTCGCCAGTGGCATACAAGGTTGTTTGACCATTAATTTGATCTAACGGAGTGAATTCTTTTTCGAAAATAACCGTGTCTCCCTGTACAGCCTTAACTGGGTCAGTAAAGTCAGAGGTACTCCAGACAAACTGCGGCCGGTAATCTTGGGTGGCAGGATTTAGCCACAGGTTAGCCAGATTGTTCGCATAGAAGTCGGAGAATCCCGCCATATAGCTTCTCCAGAAAGGCGTAATCGGCTCCACAGCGCTAGTCATACTATTGTACCACAATGCATTTTCGTCATCCAGATTGGCTCCCAATATTAATTGCTTGTTGTCATAACCGTTAAAGCAATCGTACACTTTGAGAGCAGGGTCGTTAATATTGCTGATAATCACATCCCGCTGATTTACAACGCCCGCACTGGGGTCAGGAGTCACTTGCGTGAAAGAAGGATGCTCGGTGGTATCCTCCGCCCAAGCTGTGGTGGTAATGGGGTTGATTGCCACATATTTATCAGCTAACGCCGGATCGGCAAAGCTTTCTTTAACCGTGTACTCTTGCCCCACAACCAGGTTGGTGAAAGTGACGACGCCATCAACGGCATGCACAGAGGCTAGCTTGTCTTGGCTATTGATATCGCCCTTATACAGGTCAAACCAAATGTTGTCATTATCCGCTACATAATCCGGATTGTTGCTGTCCCAAGCTATGGGAGCGTTATTGCCGCGCTGAACCATTTTAACCAGTTGAATAATGCCCGGGGGCTGATATTCTTGCTTCTGATTGGTGAGCACGACAGTGGCTTTATCGTTAGCTTTAAGGCTGAGACTGACAGCGCTATTAACATCGCTGACCGAAACACCATTGACTTTTACGTCAACAAGCTTATATTCATTAATCGGATTTTCGCCGAATGATACTGTTTTACCGGCCCAGGCCGAGATTTTAATTGCGTTATTGCCAAGGACGAACCCGTTAGTGAAGGACAAGTTGGCGTTCAATTCGTCAATCAATTTTTGGTTGGTAATTACATTTCCGGTCTTGTCATTCCAAATTTTTTCAATGGTGACCGTTGCGTCTTTATAGCAGCCGTCAATGAACACCATGTTGATGTTCTTCAGTTCTTCTGTTGTTTGCTTGCCTTTATTATCGGTGATCATAATGTTACGGGCAATTTTGTAAGCGTATACGCCCGGTTCAATCTGGTAACCGTTAGCTTTAACGATTGGCCAATCCCAATAAGTGCTGGAATTCTTGGCCGTCAATGTAAACTTGGCGCCAACAAACATGTCAAACACGGACTCGTTGACAAGGAGTACGCCGTCGTCTTTCTGCTGGTCATTCCAGTAGAAATAAAGACCAGGGTAATCGGCGCTGTGCGCGTTTGAAGGAATCTTGTCGCCCGAGGCGTCAGTCCTGGCACTCAATACAGCCTTGCCGGCGGGAACATTTTTCAGATCGTTGACATAAGTGTCTTTCCACATTGGATCTCCCGGAACAGGACTCGGTGCGGCGTATACTGTGCCTAAAACACACATAGCAATAATCGTTGCCAATAATATTGTCAGTATTTTTTTCATTTTATCGTTCCTCCTTGTTTTTAAGCCTCTTCGGCCATTTTTCTTGGAATCTATATCGCCAATCCCTTTAATCCGTCAGGTCTGCGGCGATTTTGCACACCAATTTCTGATCCAGTTTTGGCTTTACAAGGCGCTGTTTTTTGGTTTTCTCAGCACTTAAGTAACTCATCCGCTTATTGGCTACTAACAATCTTGTTGGTTACTAACAGCCTTATTGCTTCCTTTCAAGCTTATCGCCTACCTACCCTACGAGCACGCTTTCCCTGCCTCCGCATAGCTTTTTTATTGACCGGCATCCCCCCGCTTTCCATAATATCTTAAACAAAAACGGTCCATCCTTTGGCAGTAAGTACCCTGGGGCGATCAAATCAGCAATAGTGTATGATTATTTTCTTCAATTAGTTCTTCGTCATATAGTAATGTTCGTCCGGCGCCTTAATTTTTTTGGGGTATATATATAATAAATCAGACTAAAATAAATATAGCGCCTGACAGACAGGCGCTATAAGATAATACCACACTATACTATTATTGGCTAACTATAATCCGCTTAACTCATCCCGGTCAGTTCCGCCAGCTTGTCCCGCACCGCTTTCATATCGGCCCAGGCCTCGGCCTTCCGGGAGGGATCCCGCAGCAGGGCCGCCGGGTGATAGGTGGCGATCAGCCAAAAATTCTTCCGTTCCAGCCATTGGCCGCGCACTTTGGTGATCCGCGCGTCAGCCGAGATAATGTGTCTTACCGCCGTAGCCCCCAGGCACACAATAATCTTGGGCCGCACAATATCCACCTGAGCCCGTAAAAAAGGCAGGCACTGTTCTCCTTCTTCCGGGCTGGGCGCGCGGTTGCCCGGCGGCCGGCACTTGACAATATTGCAGATGATCGCGTTTTCTTCCCGGCTCAGCCCAATGGAGGCCAGCATCCGGTCCAGCAGCTTACCCGCCGGCCCCACGAAAGGACGCCCCTGCAAGTCTTCCTGTTCACCCGGGCCTTCCCCCACAAACATAACCGCCGCATCCAGCACGCCCTCGCCGAAGACCACGTTGGTACGGCGCTCCGCTAACTGGCAGGCGCCGCAGCCCTGGCAAATCTCTTTTAACCGGCCCCATCTGGCCAGCTTGTCATCCATAACGGCAACTCCCCAAAAAAGGTTACTGGTCAGACCCAGTGTTTGTTAGTACTCATAGTGAATACGGCACGCATAATTATTAACCGGAAGCGATTTCTCGGCGAGCATGAGCGTACGGTTAACTCGAGGTTCGAAGTTCGAGGTTCGAGGTTCGAAACTATTTAGTGTTCGTTGATCCTCAAGCCCAGGCACGCAATACCGTTAACCGGAAGCGATTTCTCGGAGAGCATGAGCGTACGGTTAACGGTTTTGCGTGCCAGCTCAACGCTGAACAGTAACGTGTAAACAGTAACAAAAAAAGCGGCAGGCCTGTCATGAGGATACTAACGGCAAGAACTAATACTAAAGGCAACTGTTAGTATGGTCACGGCAGGCCTGCTCCGGCTATTTAATTTTCCAGAATGATTTTGTGTTCCACCAGCGCCAGCTCTGCAATCCTGGCTTTAACCACTTTTCGCCGGCCAAAGATATCTTCCAGCACAATCCCGTCTTCCTGAGGTACGACCTTATCCACCATTTCCATCAGTATTTCGTCTTTGCCGTCCTTGCGCAGATACGCGTTAGCTTCGCACATTTTCCATGCACCTCCTGAAAAAGTCAAAAAACCACCTTGGTTTACCTGCCGGCATTGACCTCCGTGGTCTTGCTCAATAAATCCGCCGCGGGTCTTCTTGACCCGATCAGTTCAATTATATCTTTCCAATGGTTAAGGTGTCAACCATCGGCCGGACGCCCCGGGCGCCCAAACAGGAGTAAAGTTACTGGTCAGACCAGTAACGTTTGTTAGTACCAGCCCAGGCCCGTAAAGTTATTAACCGTAAGCGATTTCTCGAAGAGTATGAGCGCACGGTTTACTC
>WQUS01000031.1 GCA_009781965.1 Bacillota bacterium
CATCGACCAAACGCCCGCGCCCCCCATCCAGGTTGTGGCCCAGCAGACAGACGCCGGACTCTTCCAGCCTTGGTTTAAGGCGGTAATAAACGTCCCGGAGTGTTTTGTGGGCGGTAAACAAGACCATGGTCCGGCCGCCGGTATCCAATACCAGCTGGTAAATGGTATCCGTCAGCGCCGCCAGATAGTCCTCAACTTTGGCCGCATCCGGCGCCGGTACGCCATCCGCTATATAGAGCAGACATTGCCGCTCATAATCAAAGGGCGAATCCGTGATTTGGGTCAGCACCCGTTCCGGCGGCGCCAGATTCACCCCGCAGCGGCTCATAAAATGAGCAAAGCTGTGGTTAACCGTCATAGTGGCCGAAGTAAGCACGATGGCGCGGGGGGTGTCGAAAAGCTGTTCAAAAAGTATCCGGCTGATATCCACCGGGGTGGCGTGCAAGACATAGCTTTGTTGGCTGGTGAAAGAGAATATTTCCAGCCAGTACACATAGTTGCTGTCCGGTTCCCCCATAATAAAGAGCAGATCGGCCAGGAACCCGTCGCCCTGTCCGGCGAGAGAGGTGAAATCCTGCAGTTCTTCCTCCCATGGCTCGCCGACGGCGGTCCATTCCTCCAGCAGATTCCGGACGGTCTTGAATCCGTTGGCCAGAAAGCCGCGCCAGTGATATAAAAGATTTTGCCATTCCGCCTCCACTTGGGTCAGGGGATCAAATTTCTCCGTATGCAGGCGGAATTTGTTATTGCTGAAGCCGGTGGCCTGAGCGGTGCAGACCCCGGCCAGGCAGTTGAAAAAGGTGGCGACGTTTTCCTTGAGCGCGTCCCTGTCTTTTTCCGCCGCGCTGATGGCCTCAAGCCATCTTTGGCCGTCCATGGGCGGAATTTGACTTTTTAATTTTTTAATGCTGCGGCCGGCCAGGGATAACCACTGGTTGACGCTCGAGCTGGAAACTTTTCTGCCCAGGTGCATGGTGGCGGTATCTTCCAGATGGTGGGCCTCGTCGATAATTAGGGTCTCGTGGGCCGGGAGAATTTTTACTTCGCTGGTCAGGTCGGTAAACAGTAAGGCGTGATTGATAATCAGTAAATGGGAATTTTCCGCGCTGCGTCTGGCCCGGGCTACGAAACAGTAACGGTTGTACCAGCGGCAGGCGCCGCCCAGGCAGGATTCGCTTTCGGAACACAACTGCTGCCAGACTTCGTTATTGGGACCGTACAAATTAAGTTCGGCCCGGTCGCCGCTGTCGGTATGCTGCAGCCAGACCAGGATCCGGGCGGCCAGTTTTGCTTCCTCCGGCGTCATGGTGTCCAGGCTGTCCAGCAAATGATAGAAACGGCGCAGGCAAAGGTAGTTGGACCGGCCTTTGAGCAAAGCGGCGTGAAAAGGCGTATCAAATAGCTTTTGCAGCAGCGGGATGTCTTTTTTCCACAGCTGCTCCTGCAGATTAATGGTATTGGTGGCGATTACCGCCCGCTGGTCCAGGCGCAGCGAGCACAGTAAGGCTGGCAGCAGGTAAGCCAGTGACTTGCCGGTGCCGGTGCTGGCTTCCGCCAGCAGTAATTTGCCGTCGGTTAAAGTGGTATTGACCGCCGCGGCCATGTTGATTTGCTCCTGCCGCTGTTCGTAATTGGGCAGCAGCATCGCTAAAGGGCTTTGGGGGCCGAGCAGCGCTTCGATGTCCAGGTCTTGTAGCTGCTCCCGGTGATTGCCCGAGGGCTTGGCGGTCGCTGCCGGTTCTTTGAGCTGTACCCGGGAGGATAACTTTTCCTGGCTGAAATGGGCTACTTTGTTTTTGCCCGCTGCTTCAATTACCGGCAGCCAGGCTGATTCCCCCTGTCTGAGCAGGGGCGCCAGACGGAGCAGCACCTCCATGTTCAGGTCTGTCAGCCTTTGGCTTAGGGCCAGATAGAGGTCAATCGTGGTGAGCAAATCGTCCATGGCCCGGTGCTGCCCTCGGCCGGGCAGCTCCAGCTGGTTGGCGAGAGCCGTCAGGCTGTGTCCGGAAGCGTCGGGGATGAGCAGCCGGGCCAATTCCAGCGTGTCCAGGCTGGCGGTAAAGGGGTCCCGGTCTAAATTAGCCGCCAAAAAGGCCCGATCAAAATCAATATTGTGGCCTAACAGGGGCGTCGGGGTTAAAAACCTGTCCACCTGGCCGACGATTTCCGGCCAGGTGGGACTGGCGTCCAACTGCTGTTCGGTAATGCCGGTAAGCCGCTGTATTTTTAGCGGGATGCCACATTGGGGATTGACCAGGGAGGTAAAAGAATCGACGATTGTTCCGTCACTGACTCTGGCGATGGCTATTTCAATTATTTTGTCTTTATCCGGCTGGAGACCCGTGGTTTCCAGATCGCAGACGATAAATTCCAACTGGTTCACTTCCCGGCCTAAATTTAGTAGAATAATATCAAGTTCTTTAGCCGTCGCTATTTATCCTGCCTGGGTTGCTAATGGTTAGGGATTACTGCTCAGCATCGAGCCGGCGTCTCGAACCTCGAACTTCGAACATCGAACATCGAGTCAACCGTGCGCTCATGCTCTCCGAGAAATCGCTTACGGTTAATAGTTTTGCGGGCCGTATTCACTTTGAGTATCAATGAACACTGCATAGTATCGAACCTCGAACCTCGAACTTCGAACATCGAAACAGGGGGGTGTTTTGGTTGGCTGAACGTCGCCTGGCGGTA
>WQUS01000032.1 GCA_009781965.1 Bacillota bacterium
GACGTACATCTCATTAGTTCTGTGGCCTTCCGGTTCAATAAACACCTGGTGCGCCGGCTTATCCGCGAAACGGACTACTTTATCCTCAATAGACGGGCAATAACGGGGTCCGGTGCCTTGCACAAAACCGCTGTACAAAGGAGAACGGTGCAAATTTTCCCTGATCACCCGGTGGGTTTGTTCATTGGAATAGGTTAGCCAGCAGGGCATTTGCTCCCGGGCGGCAATGTCGGAAATAAAGGAAAAATTCAGTGTTTCTTCGTTGCCCGGCTGCATGACCGTCCGGCTGAAATCAATGCTGCGCCGATCCACCCTGGCCGGGGTGCCGGTTTTAAACCGCCCCAGCTGAAAACCAAGCTCCTGCAGATTTTCCGCCAGGGTTACCGAGGGGAATTGGCCATTGGGACCGCCGGGATAAGCCAAATCGCCAATAATAATCCGCCCCCGCAAAAAAGTGCCCGTGGTGACAATCACCGCCGGGGCGGCAAAAAAAGCGCCGGTGCGACCCACCACGCCCCGCACTTTGCCTCCGGCCACAACCAGCCGTTCAACCATGACCTGCTTAACAGCCAACATGGGCTGGTTCTCCAAGACCCACTTCATATTGGTTTGATATAAATTTTTATCCGCCTGAGCCCGCAGAGTCTGCACCGCCGGTCCTTTGGCCGTGTTCAGCATGCGCATCTGAATGGACGAGCGATCCGTGTTCAAGCCAATTTCGCCGCCCAAAGCGTCAATTTCCCTGATCAACTGCCCTTTGGCCGGGCCGCCCATCGCCGGGTTGCAGGGCATCAGCGCTATATTTTCCATGCTTATGGTTAAGAGCAACGTTTTCATCCCCAGCCTGGCCGCCGCAAGACCAGCCTCGCAGCCGGCATGACCAGCTCCCACCACAATAACATCATAATTGCCGGCCAAATATTCCACTTTAAAACCCCACCCTAATAAATTTTGCCGCTACCATGTAGTGTTTGTTAATACCAGTAGCCCAGGCCCTTAAAGCTATTAACCGTAAACGATTTCTCGAATAAGCATGAGCGCGCGGTTAATAGCTTTGCATACCGGCTCGATGCTGGCTAGCGACTATTTGCCGATACAAAAATCGGCAAATATCTTATCCACTATATCTTCCGTCACGGCCCGGCCGTTAATTTCCCCCACCGTTTCCCAAGCCGCGCGCAAATCCACGGCGACCAGCTCCGGAGTAAGTCCCGTCCCGACAGCCTCCTGTGCCTCAGTAAGATGCTCCAGGGCCTTGAACAATAAATTTTTATGCCGCACATTGCTTACCATCACCCCGTCAGCCGGCAGCGCCAAACCGCCGGTCACCAGATCCACTATGGCAGCTTCCAGTTCTTTGATCCCCTGTTCCTGCAAAGCGGATATTTCCACCACCGGCCAGGCGGGTAATTTTTGGGCCAATTCATTTTTCACCTGCCCCAAACCGTCCTGCAGCAAATCAATTTTATTTAAGACCAGAATCCCCCGTTTGTTTTGCAGCAAAGCGATTATTTCTTCATCACCGGCGTCCAGTCCCGCCCAGGCATCCGCCACCATTAACACCAAACCGGCTTGGTCGATCATAGCCAGAGTTCTGGCGACGCCAAGCTTTTCCACCTCATCGCCGGCGTCCCTAATGCCGGCGGTATCGATCAGCACCACCGGCAGACCTCCCAAGTTCAAAACTTCTTCAATAATATCCCTGGTGGTGCCTGGTACGGCGGTGACAATGGCCCTCTTTTCCCGCAGCAGCACGTTTAAGAGTGAGGATTTGCCCACATTAGGCTTGCCGACAATCACCGTTTTAATGCCTTCCCGGTACACTTTGCCTATTTCGGCGCCGGCAATCAGCTCCCGCACTTTGGCAATTACAGCAGTCAATCTGATTGCCATTTGCGCCGGGCTGTAATCCTCCACTTCATCCTCGGGAAAATCAATGGCCGCTTCAACCAGGGCCACAATTGCCAGCAGCTCGTTTAAAATATCGTCTATGGCCCGGGATAACCGGCCGGACAGTTGATTAACGGCCAGCTGCAAGGCATCTTCGGTGGCGGCTCTGATCATATCAATCACCGCCTCGGCCCGGGTTAAATCCAGCCGCCCATTTAAAAAGGCCCGTTTACTGAATTCACCGGCTTCAGCCGGTCTGGCGCCGGCCCGGCAAATCAGTTCCAGGGTTTTGCGCAAGGGCGCCGGACCGCCGTGACAGTTTATTTCCACCACATCTTCGCCGGTGTAAGAATAAGGTCCCGGCATATTGCCCAGCAGCACTTCGTCAATTATTTTTCCGGTTGTTTGATCAAACACATGGCCGTAAACCAGCTTGTATGTTTGCTTTTGCCAAAATTTATTGACGGCCGGCACAAATACCGTTTCCGCTATGGCGATCGCCTGGGGACCGCTGATTCTCACTATACCGATCGCCCCTTCGCCCAAAGGGGTGGATATGGCGGCAATAGTATCGTCGAGCATCGGTTACCTCCGGTTCTGCTTATCGAATTATATATTATACCATTTGCTCCGCACATTAAACAAACCCGGCGGCAGGTTTGCAGTTAACCCGCGCCGGGTTTGTTACTGTTCACACGTTACTATTCAGCATCGAGCCGGCCCGTAAAGTTATTAACCGTGCGCTCATACTCTTCGAGAAATCGCTTACGGTTAATAACTTTACGGGCCTGGGCTAC
>WQUS01000033.1 GCA_009781965.1 Bacillota bacterium
TTAACGGCTACATTGACGATTATACCCGCAACTCTCTGTTTAGCTGGTCCGACGGGGCAGTATTTCCCAGCCTGTACGAAACATTTGGCATTGTGGCCCTAGAAGCGATGGCCGCCCGCACTCCGGTGGTGATCTCGGACACCGGCGGCCTGAGTGAAATTGTCGTTCATAACCTGGACGGTCTGAAGACCTATCCCGGCAACCCTCATTCACTGGCCGACAATATCCTCGCCATTTTGGGCAATCCAGAACTGGCCCGCCAGCTGCAAGAGAACGCCTACCGAAAAGTCAAAGAACAGTTTAACTGGCATGATATTGCCGCCCAAACCTTGGCCGTCTACAAAGACGTGCGTGAGGAACACCGCGGCCAGAACTGGTATGCCAGGCAGAACGGCTTCCTGGGCCGCTTCTCCAAGGTATGGGCCAAAAGCCCCAGCCAGCCGCAATAGCGACAGAAAGGAGGCCCCAAACTATTGAAAGCGATTATCATGGCCGGCGGTTCAGGCTCCCGCCTGAGACCCTTAACCTGTACGCTGCCGAAACCGCTGGTGCCGGTACTCAACAGGCCGATTATGCACCACATTATCAAACTGCTTAAAAAACACCGGTTTTCCGATATTGGCGTTACCCTGCAGTATCTGCCCGAGGAAATCCGCCGGCATTTCGGCAACGGCAGCGCATACGGCGTTAACCTGCATTATTATGTGGAAGAAACGCCTCTGGGCACCGCCGGCAGTGTAAAAAACGCCGCCTCTTTCCTGGACCGCACCTTTATTGTCATTAGCGGCGACGCGCTGACGGATTTTGATCTTTCCCGGGCTATGGCTTTGCATCGCCAGGCCGGCTCGCTGGCCACCCTGGTGCTGACCAAAGTGGCTGTACCGCTGGAATACGGGGTAGTGATCACCGGACAGGACGGCGGCATTGTCCGGTTTTTGGAAAAGCCCAGCTGGGGCGAAGTCTTCAGCGATACGGTCAATACCGGTATTTATATCCTGGAACCGGAGGCGCTGGATTACATACCGCCGGACCAAAAATTTGACTTCAGTCAGGATTTGTTTCCCTTGCTGCTGCAGGAAAGCCGGCCCCTTTTCGGCGCCGTGTTGGACGGTTACTGGTGCGATATCGGCGACCTGACTCAATACCGCCAGGCCCATGTTGACTTCCTTGCCGGCCGAATAAACCTGGAACTCCCGGCCCAGGAAAGGAAACCAGGGATTTTCACGGAACAAAACGTTTTCGTGGATCAGACCGTCAGCCTCGCCGGACCGATCTACCTTGGCTCCGGCACGGTAATCGGTCCGGGGGCCAGAGTGGAACAGTTCTCCGTACTGGGCTCGGGATGTAACGTACAAAACGGCGCCTCCATCAAAAGAAGCGTGCTCTGGAACAATGTCTTCACCGGCGCCGGCGCCAGCCTGCGCGGCGCGGTAATCGGCAGCCGGGTCCAGATACACCGGGGCAGCAATATTTACGAGGGCGCCGTGCTGGGCGACGACTGCGTGCTCCGGGAACAAGCCACTGTCTACCCGGAGGTTAAATTATGGCCCTGTAAGGTTGTGGAAGCAGGCGCCGCGGTCCGGGAAAGCCTGATCTGGAGCAGCCGGGCCACCCGCCGCCTGTTTGGCGCCGAAGGGATCTCGGGCCTGGCTAATCTGGAAATTACTCCGGAGCTAGCCGTCCGGGTGGCAGCAGCCTTCGGCTCCGCCCTGGGGGCGGGATGCCGGCTACTGGTCAGCAGCGACGGCGACAGGATGTCTCAAATGTTAAAGACCGCCCTGGTCTGCGGCCTGCAATCGGCGGGGGCGCAGGTTTTCACCGCCGCCGACGGCCCCACGCCTCTGCACCGTTTCGCCAGCCGGGCCATCCAATGCGGCGGGGGAGTGCACGTACGCGCTTCAACCCGGCGGCCCGACAGCCTGAACCTGCTATTTACCGGCGCCCAGGGGGGCAATATCTCCCGCAGTTTGGAACGGAAAATAGAAAACCTGCTGGCCCGGGAAGAATTTAACCGGGCGGACAGTGGGCAAATCAGCCGGCCGGAGTTTCTGCCCGCCATGCCGGAAGCCTACTTGGAGCAGCTGCTCAAAACCGTCGACGCCAACCTGGTCAGCCAGTCCGGTTTGCGGATTGCCGCGGCCTATGACCGGCAAAAGGCGGGACCACTGCTGGAACCACTCTGCCAACAGCTCAATATTACCCTGGAGCCAATGTTCGAGGAAAGTGAAGGGCACTTATCGGCACAGTGGGGCGCACAGCGCAATCTGGCCGAACAGGCGGCGCACTTGATCACCGGTCGGCAACTGGATTTCGGGGTTATTATCGACGGCGGCGCCGATCATTTAATCCTTATTGACAATCTGGGCCGCGTCTTAGAAGAGGATCAGTTACTGGCCCTGCTCGCGCTTATGGTCATGCGCGACCGGGGCGAGGCGGTGGCGGTTCCCGTTACCGCTCCCCGGGCAGTGGAAAAGATGGCCGCCCGTTATGGCGCCAAAGTGATCCGGACCAAGACCGCGCTGCCTGATTTTTACGAGAAAATACTGGCGCTGGAGAATGATGCCGGCAGCACGGCCCCTGTTTCCTTGTCTCAGGCCCAGTTGCACTTTGACGCTCTGGCGGCGGTATGCAAAATAGCCGGGTACCTGGCCACGGAGCAAAGGAACCTGGCGGCTCTCATCGACGAA
>WQUS01000034.1 GCA_009781965.1 Bacillota bacterium
AATCTGCACCGCGGCTGCGGGGACAAAAGCAATAATTATTTGTAACGCTTGCAGGCCGATGAGAATGGGAATACCTTTTAACCCATAGGCATTAATATGCTCCACCATGTTGGATTCATTGCCAATGTTTGCGATAATTCCCTTAATTAAAGGCAGTAATTGTATCACCATGGCGACAATAAAACCAACGGCTATTGCTGTGACAAGCATGGTAATGATGGTTTGTTTTTTCATCATCAAAAATTTAGATACCTTTCATTCCGTTTATCCGCGCCGATTGCCGATGCTGAATAAGCTTTCCAATAATTTATGTAACAAAAGCCTTTAAAGTTTCACTGCCTGCGACTTTAAAGGCTATTCTTGCTCATTTTAACTTAATGCCAAACTCAGGATACCGTATCCACATCCTCTTGTCAAAGGCTTTGTAAATGAAAACGTTTTTTTTGCATATAAATAGTTTAAAAAGGAACAGGAAAAATCGGAGTAAAAAAGAATTACTTATAACTAAATCCGATTTCGGCCCTAAAGGCACAACATAAAAAGGAGGCTTTAGCCCGTGATTGATGCCAGAAAAATAGTGGAGTCCATAGCGGAGATTGTGATTAATGTGTCTGTTTTTTTTCATACCAATAATGCCGAGTTGATGTCCAAAATCAAGCGGGACAGCCTGTTGCTGGAGCAGAAGATTGAAGAAAGCCGTGAGACAGAACGGGCTGAATTTGCCGAAAATGCCAGACAGAACCTGGATCGGTTGGTGGCGGCCGTGGAGAACAAAGCCAGCGCCAGGATTGTGTTTAGCGATACGGCGGTTAAAGAGGCGGATTATCTTTTTGCCGGGCTGATTGATTTTAATGTGCATGTGCATGATTATGTGGTCACGGAGAATAAGATTTTAAAACAGCATATTCAATCGGAAGCCGAGCAGTATACCCGCTTTGCCAGGGACTCCGCTACCAAGCACGAGGAAAGGTTGATCCAGGGGGTTTGTCAACCTACCTCTTCCGCGATTTATTTGGATATGCTTAACGGTATCAGCGGCATATTTTACAATCTTTCCCGTCTCGCCGAGTAGAATACGGGGCTGATCAGGGACGGTTTCTTCGCCATCGGCGCGTAAAGCCGGGAGTCTGAACTGTCCCTCTGTATTTGTGGTTATTTCATGCGGTTAGTGTGCTCATAACAGCCCCGAAACCTCACCGGCCCATTTGGCCATCCGGCGTACTCTTTCGTTTGGATCATGAAGACATTTTTGCAGGTAGGGTTGAAATTTTTCCTGACCACTGTTTAACATCGCGTTAAGCGCGTTTACTTTCCAGAGCCACTTTTGCTCGGGACCTAAATACCAAAATTTTGGTTGCATGACCCGGAGATAAAATTCATCGTCCATGTCAATGATCTTTTCCAGGGAGAAATTGTCCGCGATGGTTGCTAAATTGGGGAAGTCAGTTTCTTCCTTGAAGCAGCCGTGATTCATCGGGCAGGCCTTTTGGCACTCGTCACAGCCGTAAATCCAACTGCCGCATCCCTTGGCGAGGGGGTTGCCAGCCAACTCCGTTTGCTCGGCGCCGAGGGTGGTAAGGAATGATACACAGCGGAACGGGTGCATTGTCAATGGTTCGGTCAGGGATTTCGTCGGGCATGCTTCTATACATTCGCGGCAGCCTGCCGGACATTCTTGTAACGGAGATTGTTCGATTAATTCAAGTTCTTTGTCGATAGCAAAAACCTCAATTCTGTTCCACGAACCGTCCTCGGCGGTATAAAAGAAATTGTTCGTCCTTATCTTGCCCAGACCGGCTTTTTGGGCGGCGAACCGGGCGGCTGTGATGCCGGAAACCTCGTACCCCACTTTGATCCCGCTGCTTTCAAGATGCGCTATCAAATTTTCTCTGGCTTGATAACCCTCTGAGGCCTGATCTTTTCGGCTGTCGAAAAGATAGGCCGTAGCTATGTGCCCACGCAGGCCGGCCGGGATTTTATATTTTCCGTAGCCGCGAATACACACCACCAGTGATTTCGCCCAAGGGAATTTTTGCCGTACGTCTGCGAAAGGATAAAAGCGGCTGTACATGACGGCAGACTCCGGAAAGGCGGCAATCCGTGCGGCTAACTTTTCTTGATAGCCCTTTACCTCATCCACATTAATAATGCCGCATTTGCTGTAACCCAGCTGCAGCGCTCTTTCTCTGATTGCGGTTGCCTGATCCATAAGATCGCTTCCTTCGCCAATGAATTTTTATTAGTTAACCATTCATTGCTTTATAGTATGGCAGATATATACATAAATTTCAATGATATCTATGTGTTTTTCCGAAATAATGAAATGAACATTTGTTTAACCAGATCATATTGGGGCGTCTGCTTTGGCCGTTTCCCGGCCCAGTCTCAAAAACAGCAAAAATTATCCGCTGCTGCTTTGCTGACCGTTGTCGGCCATAAATAAGACGACCTGGCTCGCCAGGTCGCTTTGTTAACCGCCTTATCTTTGCATTGTACAGCTTATATGAAAGGGTCTTTATGATCGTTGGTCGCCATTTCGGCGTTGCTCCGGTTGTTATTGGCGGCTCGGTCAAATTCCAGGGTATATTGCTTGGCCATGGCCGCCACGGAGCCCAGCACGCCTAACAGCGCCAGCTCGCTGCTGGCCAGGACCGCCAAAAGGCCGACGGCGCCAACCGCGGTGG
>WQUS01000035.1 GCA_009781965.1 Bacillota bacterium
TAAAGGAGAAATTGTATGAAAACCAATTTGAGAACGAATCCGTTAAACCTGATCGCTGCATTTGTGTTTGTGCTGTTGCTGCTGCCCCTTGCTCACGCCCAGGGTCAAACAACGTACGGACCCAATACGGCAGCTTTTATCAAGATCCTCAGCAGCGATACGTTTCACCTGAAGTTTAGGATTCAGGGCGAGGACGGAAAATTTACGGACATGGAAATGTTCGCCAAAGGCGGTATGGGAGCCGGGACGGTTATCGGTACGTACAACCGAATGATAACCAGGGACAAGAAATCGTATTATATAAGCGATCCGGACAAAAAGATGATGGTTACCGCTATGGATGCCGAATCAGAGGGCCAAACTTTTGCACCAACGGGAACTAAATACACCCGTTCCGGTACGGCGGACTTTTTCGGCAAGAAGCTTACCTATGATGAATACACGGCCCCAAGCGGTGAAAAATCGTGGTATTTTGTTGACCACGGCAAACTTGCCGGCATACGGATCCTGGACAAGGACTACGCCAACAATGGCGGTTCAGCGGATGTGGTTGTTGTCACATTGGATCAGAATATCCCCGCCAACACATTTGAGATTCCGAAGGGGTATAAGGTAGAAGATACAAGGTAAAAGCCAGTTAATAGTGAATAGGTAATAGTGAAAAAAGAGAAAAGAGTAAGAGGCGATGAGTGAAAGCAATGAGTAATTAGAAAGCATGGTTTTGCTTTTTTAATTTTTACCTTTTAATTTTTAATTTGAAAGGGGTTTTTCATGCCAAAGAAAAGTATTTTTATTCTGTTTGCATTATTGCTTATCAGCTCCGCGTTTATTTCCGCCCAGGATATGGACAAGATCAACAAATTGTCAGCGGAAATAAAGGCTATTGACAGCCAGATAAGAGCGCGGGGCGGTCAGCCTACCCCGCAGGAAGTACAGCGGATTCAGCAGATTCAGGCAGAATTGGTAGACGCATATGCAGGTCCGGCGCCTGCAGGAACGCAGCCGCAAGGACAGTACAATCAGGTAATAGAGCAAACACAGCGGCTTCGAGAAAAGGCGATGGAGCTGGAACGGCAAAAAGAACAGCAGGCAATACAGCAAGGGGCCAAGAATGCGCAAAACAAGGGCAAAAAACGCGGATGGCCGCCGGCAGCAGCTTTTCAATTTTATAATTTGCCGCCGCTCAAACAGCCTGCCGGAACCTCTGTCAGTTATACCAGTTACGCGGATGAATTGGAATGGCTTTCCTTTGAAGTGTATATTGGCGGAATTAAGCCTGAA
Organism: Bacillota bacterium; assembly: GCA_009781965.1. Classification (GTDB taxonomy): domain Bacteria; phylum Bacillota; class Desulfotomaculia; order Desulfotomaculales; family Desulfallaceae; genus BRH-c8a. Next base: position 1,282 of record WQUS01000035.1, read on the forward strand.
ACCATTATACAGGATTTAAAACGCCAGGTAGAAGCCGCTACAAAAAAGACAATGGATAATGGTAATAATGCTGATTCCTACATTTTGGAGATGGATCATCCTCATAAAGAATTTGGCGGTATGCGAATTGAGATAGTAAAATCAGATGACTACAACGATGACCCAAACTATGTTGTTTTCAGTATTGGCAGCGGGGGCAGAATGCAGTAATACGGTGCCGGTCATAACAGATGCAAGTAAATGAATAACCAAAGCAAACAAAATGAACCCTTTCGCGGATATATTATTTTTAGAGATAAGAGGTAAGAGGTAAGAGGTAAGAGTAAGAGCCGGTAATTTAAAGGTTTTTATTTTACCACTTGTCTCTTATCACTTATCACTTTTTAAAAAGGGAGTTATCATCACCGCTGCGCGGCGATGTTCGATTATATGTGCCGCAAATGCGGCAAAAATAGGAGTTAAACATGAAAACAAAATTCTACGGAATTATTGCTGTTATTGCGGCAATCGGGCTTTTATTCGCCGCTTGTTCCAATCCGAGCGGAGGGGATACTGGAACTCAAAATCCGCCTCCTATAGTAAAGAGTGTTTCGGTTGGCGCGCAGTCCGGCACCATGACGGCGGGAGCGGCTGGATCGGTCAGTTATCACGTGACAACGACTAATATCGCAGACGGTTCATATACGGTTTCGGTGAATAACCTTCCGGCGGATCTAAGCGTTTCGGGGAAAGTGACGATCAGCGGCGGCGAAGGTCTATTGACCCTTGCAGGGAGCGTTTCTACTACTGCCCGGACTATATCCAATTTATCACTTACTATTGACGGGACAACATCGGCGGTTTTTTCGCTTACCATAGCGGCGCCGGACACACCATCAGTTTCTGTGGGAAAGCAAAGCGGAACCTTAACGGCCGGCGTTGCGGGTACGGTAACATTCACGATAACTACGGCGAAGATAGCAGCTAATACGTACACGGCTGCGGTGGCCAATTTACCCGCAGGGGTAACAGTTTCAGGCAGCGTTGTTATAGCATCAAATACCGGTACATTGACCCTGGCGGGGGACAATTTAACTGCAGCAGGCACGACCAGTAAGCTGACCCTCACCATTAACGGGACAACATCGGCGGCTTTTGCCATTACTATCATTCCCCATCCGGATGATGGAACGCAAGCTTATCCCTTCAAGGTAACCACTGCAGCGGACTTGCAGAAAGTAGGTACGGAAACAACAAGCGGCGGCTGGACGCTTTCAGCCTACTACAAGCAAACCACGAACATAGACCTTTCGGGCATTGCCAACTGGACACCGATAGGCAGTGGGCTCTCATTTATAGGCACGTATGATGGCGGCGGCTTTACAATTTCCAATCTTAAAGTCAGTCATACCGGGGGTAA
>WQUS01000036.1 GCA_009781965.1 Bacillota bacterium
GTGGAATTAACCGACATCTTCGAAGTTTACACTCTTGAACTTGATAAATTGCCAACAGGTGCAGACGGAACTGAATTGTATGATTGGGCAAAATTTATAGCTGCCGAAACTAAGGAGGAATTAAACATGGTAGCCGAAAGAAATTCGTTAGTGGGGCAGGCAGTGGTCAGGTTACGCGAGTTGTCGGCGGACGAACGTGCCCGCGATTTATACGAGCGCAGAGAAACGGCGCGGCGCGATCAGGCTGCTCGGGAAAAATGGGCGGTTAAACAATCTAAGTTTGAGATTGCGAAAAACCTTTTAAATGTTGGCGTCACTGTGGATGTAATCGTTGCCGCTACAGGTCTTACTAAAGATGAAGTAGAAACTTTACGTAATACTGATTAACACACAGCACACCTGATATCTCATTTATTTCAGCTCAATCAGCGGCTCGTCCCATTTGGCCAGCGGCTCAAGTCCGTCTAATAACGCCATTGTCGCGGCAATATTTGATAAACCAAAATGGTCGCCGGTTTTCATCACATACTTATCGCGGTTGTCCGTGTTGTCGTAAATAATAAACGGCACCGGATTGGTGGTGTGACTGGTTTTTCGGAGGATTTGACCGTCTTTAATGATGGGCTGGCCCTTCTCATCGAGGTAATATTCTTCCTCAATATTGCCGTGATCGGCCGTTACGACCAGCACACCGCCGGCTTCGTCAATCGCTGTCATCAACCGTCCTAAGGCCAAATCCAACGCTTCGACCGCAATAATCGAGGCGTCCATGTGCGATTCATGGCCAACCATATCACCGTTGGGATAATTGATCAGAATGCTCTGAAAATCACCGGCCTTGATTTGTTCAATAACTTTATCGGTGATATCGTCGCTGCGCATCCAGGGAAACTGCCACGGTTCGCCGGTTTTATTGGGCACTTCCACATATTCTTCCAATCGCTCGTTAAACTTGTCGTCCTTGTTGCCGTTAAAGTAAAAGGTGACGTGGCCAAATTTCACGGTTTCAGAAATCACGTAGCGTTTCCGGCCGTTCCGCACTTCCAGCTCCGCCAGGGTGCCTTTAACCTCAACATGTTCCACTAACGTGTTGCCGGGCAGATGCAAAGTCTGATCATATTCGACCATGCCCGCATAATAAACTTTCGGCAGCTTGCCGCGATCAAAATAGGGAAATTGGTCGTTCGGCAAAGTCATCAGCTCGGAAAACTGAATAGCGCGATCCGCCCGAAAATTATAATTAATCACCGTGTCATGCTCTGCCATTTTGCCGATTGGCTGCTTGTCGTCGCCGGCGATGATAAAAATCGGCGTCCATTGGTCGTCCAGCTCCAGCTCTTCACGGCGAAAAGTTTCCAACGCTTCCAAAGCCGAATGAAACGGCCGCGCCATACCATAAACATGTGCCGACAGGGCGCGTTTTAGCATTTTTGGATCGCTCCAATAGCGATCCATAGTGGTAAATTGCCGGCCGCCGCCACTGGCAATATGATAATCGCGTCCCCGCTCATTAAAGGATTGCAGAAATGCTTCCGTCAGGTTGATATATTTGGGCTCAGTGCGCGGCGACACATCGCGGCCATCCAGTATGGCGTGAATGCGAATCGTCTGCACACCCTCCCGGTCGGCCCGGGCAATCATCTTGAACAGATGATTAATATCGGCGTGCACGCGGCCGTCAGAAAAACAGCCAATAAAATGCAATTTTGCCTGGTGCTCCAGCACGTTCCGAATCGCGTCCCGCCAAGTTTTGCCTGCGAATATTTTGCCGGTGGCAAAGGCTTCGTCCACTATCGGCAGCGCTTGTTTGACAATTTGTCCCACGCCCATGATGTAATGACCCACCTCGGAATTACCCGCCTGATCTGCCGTTAAGCCGACCGCCGTACCGGAGGCGCGGATTTTCAACATCGGATACCGGGACATCAGTTGATCGAGATTCGGTTTATGGGCCGGTTTAACCGCGTTGCCAACCAGGTTATCGCTCAGACCGAAACCGTCCAGGATAACTAAAACAACCGGTCCTTTGTAATGTAATTTTGTGTTCATAATGCTTATATTTTACCATGGGGCCACCCAAGCGCCAAGTTTACTTTTCTGAAGTTTTTGTCAAAGGTATTGACAGCGGTATTGACAGCACCCGGGGATATAATCAATAATTGACTTAATTTAACCGAAGGTAACCATTAACCTCACCTGTGAGTAAACCTGTCATTAGCCACTACCATAAAAGGGGAATCAACTATGACGGAATATCGTTTTATCGGCCGGCCTACCCAGCGCAAGGACGCCCTGGATATAGTAACGGGGCGGACCAGGTTTATCAACGACATTACCATCCCCAACATGCTTTACGGCAAAGTCTTGCGCAGTCCGCTGCCTCACGCTCTGATTAAAAGCATCGATACAAGCGCCGCCGAAAGCCTGCCCGGGGTAAAAGCAGTGCTCACTCACCGGAACGCACCCCCATGGATGGCCGGATTTCCCTTGCATGTACGGCTCCTGGACAACAAAGTGCGTTATGTTGGGGACGAGGTGGCCCTGGTGGCGGCTGAAACCGAGGATATCGCGGCGGAAGCCCTGCGGCTGATCAAAGTGGAGTACGAACCGCTCCCGGCGGTGTATGATGTGGAGGAAGCGGTGCGGCCGAACGCGCCCCAACTGTACGACCAGTTTCCCGGCAACCTTTTGCCCCAAGAACAGCGCATGTTCGGACCGCACACCTTGCAGGAGGTTGCTTTTGGTGATGTTGAGCAAGGATTTGCGGAAGCTGATTTCATCATTAACGGGACCTGCGCCTACGAAAACATTCCCAACCCGCTGCCGCCGGAACCGCCGGGGGTAATCGCATCCTGGGAAGAGCCGGATAACCTTACCGTCTGGTCGGCCTCCCAGGGTCCCCACATGTTTAAAGCTACTCTACAAAGGCGGATGGGCGCCGCCGCCATGCAGTCCCTTGGCAGCCCCGTCGGAGCCAGTTACGGTTCCAAATATATGTCCTGGCAATTTGTTCTGCCGGCCGCCGCTCTGGCCAAAGCCGCTGGCCGCCCGGTAAAATTATGTTACGGCAAAGCGGAGCATCTGGCCGCCTTTACAGTGCGGCTGGGCTCCCGGATCCACGGCCGGGTGGGCCTGAAAAAAGACGGCACGGTAACGGCTCTGGCTGCCGATTGGCTGGTCAACAACGGCGCCTTCTCGGAAATCACCCAGGGCATGGTGGCCGTGGGCCTGGGGGAAGCGCAGCTGATGATTCGCTGCCCCAACTGGAGTTTCAAACCCCGCATGGTCTGCACCAACCGGATCGCTTCCGGCCAGGTGCGCGGCTTCGGCGGCCAGGAACTGAAATGCGCGCTGACCCCCATTATCACCATGGGTTTGGAGCAAGCCGGCCTGGACCCAGTGGAATTTTTCAAAAAGAATTACGTTAAGCCAGGCGACGGCTATTATTGGCGGGAAGGCAACTGGTGGGTCTGCAACGGCCCAGATTTCACCGCCGCCATTGAAAAAGGAGCAGCCACCTTTGGCTGGGTTGAGAAATGGCAGGGCTGGCTTAAGCCGACCTCCGTCAATGGAGCCAAGCGCAGGGGCGTGGGGGTAGGCGTACACGGCAATGCCGACGTGGGCGAAGACATCTCCGAAGCCTTTGTGCGCCTGGAACCAAACGGCACAGCTACAATATACTCTGATCTGTCCGAACATGGCACCGGACAGCGCAGCAACATCTGCAAAATGACCGCCGAAGTGCTGCAAATTCCCCTGGTAAGTGTCTCGGTAACGCCGGTGGATTCCCGGGTGAATCCCTTTGAGATCGGCCCGGTCGGTTCCCGGGGCACCTATGCCATTGGCAGCGCGGTCATCGCCGCCGCCGAGGACGCCAAAAAACAGCTCTTGGAGCTAATGGCTCCCCAATTCGGGGTGGAGCCGGAAGAACTGGAGACCCAAGACGCTATGGTTTACGTCAAAAAAGATCCGGCAAAAAAAATACCCTGGTTTAAAGGCATGGGCTATGACCGCACCATTATGGGCCAGGGCCGTTTTGAGCCTGACTTCACCCTGCCCAACTTTATGATGATCTTTACCGAAGTGGAAGTCGACGCCGCAACAGGCAAGGTGGATTTAATCAAAGTGGTGGGCGCCACCGACGTGGGGCAAATTATCGATCCCCCTTCCCTTACCAACCAGCTGAACGGCTGCCTCGGTTCCGCGGGCATCGACAGCGCCCTCTTTGAAGAAACAGTTCTTGATACCAGGTTAGGACGGGTGATGAACGCCAACCTGATTGACTATAAGTGGCGCACCTTTGCGGAACTGCCCGATATGGAGCATGAAGTGCTGGAAACGCCTTTCCCCAGTCACCGTTTCCATGCCGTCGGGGTAGGCGAGATTACCCCTTCGCCCGGTCCCTCAGCGGTACTCATGGCGGTATCCAATGCCATCGGCGTCCGCCTGGCGGAATACCCGCTCACACCGGACAGAATTTTAAAAGCGCTGCAAGAAAAGGGAGGACCGCGATGACGGAATATCGTTTTATCGGCCGGCCCACCCAACGCAAGGATGCCTTGGACATCGTAACGGGACGGACCAAATTTATCAACGATGTTACCATCCCTAACATGCTGTACGGCAAAATTCTGCACAGCCCGCTGCCCCATGCGCTGATTAAAAGCATCGACACTAGCGATGCCGAAAGCCTGCCCGGGGTAAAAACGGTACTCACCCATTGGAACGCGCCCCCATGGATGGCCGGATTTCCCCTGCACGTGCGGCTCCTGGACAATAAAGTACGCTATGTGGGCGACCGGGTAGCCCTGGTGGCCGCCGAAACCGAAGATATTGCCGCGGAAGCATTGCGGCTGATAAAAGTGGACTATGAACCGCTGCCGGCAGTGTATGATGTGGAGGAAGCGGTTCAACCGGACGCCCCGCAATTGTATGAGCAGTTTGACGGCAATTTTTTACCCTGGGCGCGCGTATTCGGACCCCGGATCCTGGAGGAAATGGTTATTGGCGACGTAGAGCAGGGGTTTAAAGAAGCGGACTTGGTCGTCGCAGGCGCCTGCTCCTGTGAAAACATCCCCAACCCGTTGCCGCCGGAACCGCCGGGGGTAATTGCCTCCTGGGAAGAACCGGACAACCTCACCGTCTGGTCGGCGTCCCAAGGGCCCCATATGTTTAAAGCTACGCTACAAAGACGGATGGGCGCCGCTGCCATGCAGTCCCTTGGCAGCCCCGTCGGGGCCAGCTACGGTTCCAAATATATGTCCTGGCAGTTTGTTTTGCCGGCTGCCGCCCTGGCCAAGGCCGCAGGCCGGCCGGTCAAATTATGCTACAGCAAAGCGGAGCAGCTGGCCGCCTTTACGGTGCGGCTGGCCTCCCGGATCCACGGCCAAGTTGGTCTGAAAAAAGACGGTACGGTAACGGCCCTGGCCGCCGATTGGCTGGTCAACAGCGGCGCCTTCTCGGAAATCACCCAGGGTATGGTAGCCGTAGGTCTGGGGGAAGTACAATTGATGCTCCGCTGCGCCAACTGGAGTTTCAAACCCCGCATGGTCTGCACCAACCGCACCGCTTCCGGCCAGGTGCGCGGCTTCGGCGGTCAGGAACTGAAATGCGCGCTGACCCCCATCATCACCGCGGGTTTGGAAAACATCGGCCTTGATCCGGTGGAGTTTTTCAAAAAGAATTACATCAAACCAGGCGACGGCTATTACTGGCGCAACGGTAACTGGCTAGTCTGCAGAAGCGCGGATTATACCGCCGCGATCGAAAAGGGAGCGGCTACTTTCGGCTGGGCTGCCAAATGGCAGGGCTGGCTTAAGCCCACAAGCGTCAATGGAGCCAAGCGCAGGGGCGTAGGAGTGGGCGTACACGGCGACGCCGACGTGGGCGAAGACATCTCCGAAGCCTTTGTGCGTCTGGAACCCAACGGCACGGCCGTCATATATTCCAGTCTGGCCGAACACGGCACCGGTCAGCGCAGCAGCATCTGCAAGATGGCCGCCGAAGTTCTGCAAATTCCTCTGACTAACGTTTCGGTAACGCCGGTGGATTCCCGGGTGAATCCCTTTGAAATCGGTCCGCTTGGTTCCCGGGGCACCTATGCCATCGGCAGCGCGGTGATTGCCGCCGCCGAGGACGCCAAAAAACAGCTGCTGGAACTGCTGGCCCCCCAATTGGGGGTGGGACCGGAAGAGTTGGAAACCAGGGACGGAGTAGTTTATGTTAAAGGAGACCCGGCAAAGCAGATTCCCTGGTTTAAGGGCATGGGCTATGACCGTACCATCATGGGCCGGGGCCGTTTTGACGGCGATCACACCCTGCCCAATTTTATGATGGTCTTTGCCGAGGTGGAAGTCGACGCCGAAACAGGCAAGGTGGATTTAATCAAGGTGGTCGGCGCTACCGATGTGGGGCAAATTATTGATCCCCCGTCACTGCTTAACCAGCTGAACGGCTGCCTTGGCTCCGCCGGCCTCGACATCGCTATTTTTGAAGAAACGGTCCTGGATACCAGGTTGGGACGGGTGATGAACGCCAACCTGATTGACTATAAGTGGCGCACCTTTGCGGAACTGCCCGGCATGACGCATGAAGTGCTGGAAACTCCGTTCCCCAGTCACCGTTTCCATGCCATTGGCGTAGGCGAGATTAGCTCGGCGCCCGGTCCCTCCGCAGTGCTCATGGCGGTGTCCAACGCCATCGGCGTCCACCTGGCGGAATATCCCCTCACGCCGGACAAAATCTTAAAGGCGCTGCAAGAAAAAAGCCATCGGCAAAACGCTGGCCAAAATGACCGTTAAGCAGTATTATTGATAGAAGCTGTTGTTATAAAAGGCTTTTATTGTCTAGAAGTTGTTCTTGCAAGAAGGTTATACAAATGGCATTAGATCCACAAGCTAAAGCATTGCTTGATCTCATTAAGGAGCGCGGCGGGCCTCCGATGCATCTGCTTTCGCCCCAAGAAAACCGTTTGGCCCTGCGGCGCTCGGCAAAACGCATGAATATTCCGCCCCCGACAGTGGCCCACATCCAGGACCGTCTAATTCCGGTCCGGGACGGGGAAATCAGCGTGCGCCTCTATCGGCCGGCAGCGGCGGACCCTTTGCCCATATTCATTTTTTTCCATGGCGGCGGATTTATCATGGGTGATCTTGATACGGTTGATCCGCCCTTGAGAGCTATAGCCAATGCTGTCCCGGCCCTGGTCATATCGGTCGATTACCGTCTGGCGCCGGAATATCAATTTCCCACCGCGGTTGAAGACTGCTACGCCGCTTTAGAGTGGTCTTATGCCAATGCCGGCGCCCTGGGCGGCGACCCGGCGCGGATTGCCGTAGGCGGCGACAGCGCGGGCGGCAACCTGGCCGCGGTGATGTCTTTGCTGGCCCGGGAGCAAGGCGGGCCCCATTTATGCGCGCAGCTATTGTTATATCCAGCCGTCGACCAACTGAACTATTACCCCTCACATGATCTTTTTGCCGAGGGTTACTTTATTTCTTTAGCCGACATAGTACAAATAAGGAATTACTATTGCAAAACAGCAGCAGATAAAAAGCATATCTGCGCTTCGCCCATCCTGGCGCCGGATCTGAGCATCTTACCGGACGCGCTGGTAGTTACAGCCGGTTACGATCCCCTGCGGGATGAAGGGGAAGCTTACGCCAAACGGCTCGAAGAGGCAGGCGTCAAAGTGGATTATCACTGTTATACCGGTATGATCCACGGCTTCTTTGGTATGAGCGGCCTATTGGACCAGGGAAAAGTTTTAATCCGG
>WQUS01000037.1 GCA_009781965.1 Bacillota bacterium
GCATGAAAAAAGTGTCACGACGACAGTGCCTCACCATGTGTCACCCTGAACTCGTTTCAGGGTCTAGCCTTTGTCATTTAACGACGAGATCCTGAAACAAGTTCAGGATGACACCCGTTTCATGCGTTTGTCGTGCATGGTATTCATTTGTCTATTGACTAACGCCTTGCCGTTAGATATAATTAAACCGTCTTCAGAAGTTTGACCTGCTTAAAAAACCAACATTGCATCAAGATATAAGCATCCATGGTTTTGGCTTAAGCCAATCGGAGAAATAAAATGCTTATGTCTTTGGAGTTAAAGTTTTTAAAAGAGCCGCTGTATCTCGACATAAGAGATATACGCGGTTATTTTTTTATTGTCTTTCCGCCCCCTTCAAGAGCCGTATAAGCCGGCAGCCGCTGCCGGCAGAAAATCCAAAACCTTACATCACGATTTGACGATTTGGCTGCAAAAGCAGTCATAAGAGCAAATGTATTTATTTATCTTTATTTGAGGAAATCTAACTATGAAAAAGCACACGGGCTTTACATTTGTAGAAGTTATGGTTTCAATGGTTATAATGGGCATATCGCTCATGGCTGCCTTTTCTTTTTTTGTGAGGTCCATGAACCTTCTGTATAAGTGGGCTGAAGAAGCGAGAGAGCTTGATATCGCCGTAAGTTCGCTTGAAAATGCCAGAATGGGAAATCCCATGCCGGGAACATCACAAAGGTTTTCTTATAAGACACTTGACGGCACGGGAATGGTCGCCAGCTTATGCGTCAACAGCGAGCTTTGCGAGGGTGCGTTTGATACGCCGAAGTTTCCTTTGCCGCGTTATACATGGAACTATCCCGGAGCATACGATTACTTTTATGACTCAACCGGCAATGTGCCTGTTTCCTACAATCCAGGTCAAGTAATCTCCGGGTACACTTACTTTCACGGGACCGGAAAGTTTAAGTACGGCGGGCCGCCGCCTGTCATACACGGCGCCGACGGCTTCTTCAACCCTTCAGGAGGAGCGCCCATCCCAATTCACGGAATACCCGGTTTGGAAATGGAGCAAGCTACCAAAGGTGTGGTTAATATCGTATGGTATATAGCCGTTTGGCCCGTTACTCAGGCTCAGCTTGACGAGTTAAAAATTGATAATTTTACAAATATGGGTTACGGCGGCGACACAAGTTGGATGACTGCGGAAAAAGGGCATGGTGCAGGAATTTATCTCGGAGGAGATGGGATATATTGGAATGATTTTGATTCGTTTAAGACCAAGGTAAGAAATATGATGAGAGACAATCCTGATATGCGCGCATTAGAATTTTGCACCGAGCTTGCCGATACTACTGCGATATCTTGGGCCGGACAGTATGAACTCCTTCAAAATTAGAGCAGAGGATATAATATGAAAATGAAAAAAGATAAAGGTTTTACTCTTATTGAAGTAATTATAACTATGCTTATAGCTTCAGTTATGTGCTTTGCCATTGCCGCTTTTTTGTTCTCGGGATACAACCAATTTGAGCGTGTTTTAGAACAAAAAAGGAAAGTTGATCAAGTAAGGCTTTTCAGGGCTAGGGTTACGCTTCAGTTTAAGAAACTAACCAATGACAATTTCTTTTTTAGCGATGGGCCAGTGCTGCCAAACGAGGTCAAATTTTCAAAATGGAAAGCCAGGGTGTCGCAAGGTTTATCCAGCGGTGGTCGTATGTATGCCGGAACAAGCGAGTGGGCCGGTCTTGTTTATAGGTCTGTCGCGTTTTACACAGTGAATATCGATACTACAACTGCCGAACCCGTGTATAGAAGACATGAATACTCTTTTAATGACCGTCAGGTTCGCTACGCTGAATGGGATATCAAAGAAGTTAATTCAGGGACCGGAATGTTGCCCCCAATAGAACAGACGCCGCCTAACCCTCCGAGAGTGACGCAGGTAATTTTAAACGATGTAAACGATATGCAGATAACGTCCAGCATGATAGGCATTCCTTCTTATGACATTTATCCTCCTGGAACTATAATGTACCACACTTATGAAGATGCTGAAAATGTCATGTATAACAACATTACGCCGTGTATTGTTGACTGGAATACAGGCGTGTTCACCCCTGCCTCCAGAGTAGAAAACGCCATTATAAAGATATATGTCGATATGAGCAACAGCTATGTAGCGTATAGTTCCTGCATGACTTTCGCCAACAGAAATAAATTTTTAGGCGGCAATATGAACGGTATGGGAATATACGGCGGTCTCGGCGGTCTCATGACCGTTATTAGTCTTGCGGGCGCCATGGATGGCAGTATCGGGCAAAGTTACGCTGTAAGCATCACGCCGCTTGATGACTCTATGATATTTTAAAAAAGGATCAAGGTAATTATTATGACCGTTAAAAACAGAGGCTCCATTCTAATAATGACAATGGTTTTCATACTTATTATTGCGGTTTTGGGGCTTTTAAGCATGAAAATAGTGCTGATTGAAAGTATTGACAGCTTTAGAGAAGTGCCTAAAGCGCGTGTTTTTTATGCAGCTGATTTCGCGGCGGCAGATTTTTTGCAGAATGCTTTCTATCTTCCATGGCCTGCGCATGACACCGACGCTGATCATGTGCCTCCTGTTTCTGAACCGCCGTATTATTATCCTACGCCGCCTGGCGATGATATTACCAGGCACAGGAATGAGGCT
>WQUS01000038.1 GCA_009781965.1 Bacillota bacterium
GGCTGGTGAACCTGCAGTCGGTGGCGGAATTGCGCGAAAGCGGCTTCAAAAGGGTTTATCTTACTGCGAAGGCCCCGATTCCCGCCGGCTATTTCCCCGCCGGCAATATCGCGGAGCTGAAGCAGGAGGGCCCGGAAGCCTCCTTTGTGTACAAAGGCGATGTGGACGCGCTCTTTAAGCAAATCGCCGCCCTGGACATAGTGGACGCCTTTGTTGAGGAACCGACGCTGGAAGAGATTTTCATCCATTACTACGAATAGGAGGATGGGCATGGTCATCTTCAAATCTGAGCTGCGGCAGCTGCGCCTTTATACGATCTGCTGGAGCGCCTGCATGGCGGTTCTCATATTTCTGATGCTGCCGATGTATGTGAATATGATTGCCTCGGGCGCGGTGGATTTGAGCGCCATGGGAAGTAACAGCCTGTTCGAAACCCTGGGGACAGACATCACCATCCTCTCCACGCCTATCGGCATGTTTGGCTGGCTGACTTCGTTTTTCGCCCTCGCCGGCGGCGTCAACGGCATGTTTCTGGGCTTGCAGGCTTTCACCAAGGAGACGGTGGGCAAATCCGCCGAGTTTCTTTACACCAAGCCCTATCGGCGCGGCTCGGTTTATGGGGCGAAAGTTGCCGCCGGGCTGGTCTCGGCCGTAATCACCGGCCTGTTTTATCTCCTCGGCGCCGCCGCTTCCGCGCTGCTCAACCTAGGCGGTCTGGCTGGCCGGCCTTTTTTGCTGATCGCTTTGTCTTTGCTGCTGATTGAAATTTTCTTTGTGCTTTGCGGCGCTTTCCTCGGAACGCTATATGGCAAAATCCGTACGCCGTTGCTCGCCTCCGCCGGAATAGTGTTCTTTTTTTATATCCTCGCCGCTTTCGCGGACAAAGTGCAAGCCGGCGGACTCAAATACTTTACGCCCTTCGCCTGGTTTAGTATGAGCGGCATTGCGCACAAGGGCGGTTACAGCGCCGGCTACACAGCGGCATTGGCGCTCTTTTGCTGTGTGTTTTATCTGGCGGGGCGTCTGGCTTTCATAAAAAAAGATATCCCGTTCATATCGTGAGGTGAACAGATCATGATCAGCATATTAACCAATGAACTGCGCCGCACCCGCTTTGGCCTGCTCATCTGGAGCGCCCTCGCCGGGCTGATCATCTTTTTCGGCGTCCTGGAGTACCCGGCTCTGCGGGGAATCATGAGCTCCGCCGGCCCCGGCGCGCTGGAACAGGCTCTGGCTGGGATCCCGGCAACCGGACAGCTGCTCTTCGGCGTATACCGGGTGGATTTCAGTCAGCCCATGGGCTATTATATCGTGATGTACTATTGGACGGGGCTAATCGTCTTCGTCCACGCGATGTACACCGGCGCCTCCATCATCTCGAAGGAGAGCCGCGACAGGACGGCGGAGTTTATCTTCACCAAACCGGTTAAACGGAGCGGCATTGTCCGGGCCAAGACCCTCGCCGGACTGATCAGTATTCTGGCGGTAGGCGTCACAGTCATCCTTCTTTCCGCCCTGGGTATGCTTCCCGTCACGCGGGACCCTGGCTTCTACCGGCAGATCACGGTCATCGGCGCCGGCATGCTGCTTACCCAAGGGGTACTGCTGGCCCTGGGCCTTTTGTGCGGCGCGGTTTTCCGGACTTACCGGCTTGCTGTGTCCGCGGCGATGCTATTGCTTGGACTAAGCTACGGCCTGCTGTTCGCCGCCCAGTATTATGCCTCGCTCTATTTTCTTTCGCCTTTGGCCTATTTCGAAATTTCGCGCACCGCCGCTAACGGGCTCGACAGCCGCTACGTCCTGCTTGCCGTTGCCGTAATCGCCCTGTGCCTGTTTATTACGCTGCGGCTGTACAGAAGAAAGGCCCTGGTGGTGTAATTGAAGTGGCACGCAAAACCGTTTAGTCTCGAGGTTCGAGGTTCGAAGTTCGAGGTTCGATTTAAAGCTACTGGGCAATAAGTTTACTGTTCACGCGTTACTCTTCATCATCGAGCCGGCACGCAAAACCGTTAACCCTGCGCTCATGCTCTTCGAGAAGTCGCTTACGGTTAACGGCTTTGCGTGCCCGGGTTTTAAGGATCAACAAACACTGGCCAGTAACAATTTTCTGTGCGGTAACCGCTAAAGAAGTTTTTTGCCGACCGTTTCCCCGTCGTATGAGAAAAGAGCCTCTTTGCCATCCAAGACTGTTTCCAGATGCACCGGCCGGCCCCAAATTTTAAAGACGTGGGGCAAAGTTTTTTCCACATAAAATACATCCAGGTCAATACCTTCGTGCATATGCTTCAGGTACAGTTCGCCCCGTTTGGCAAAATCGCCGTTTTGCACCGTAAGGTACGGATAACCGCAATTATAAAGATTTTTTATCAGTCCGTCCCGCACCTTTTCCCAGTCTTTATCCACCACTTTCCACTCGTAGCCGACTTTTTGATACAGGTACAGATCCAATTCATCGACCAGTTCCCTGGTCAAATAATTGCGGATAAAAGAAAGGTCGTTTTCCGTTTCCCGGACCTCAAAAATTTTCTTCCGCCCCTCGTTGCCCGGGCGGTTATATCTGGCGCGCTCCTCATCGGTAGGTTGGTCCCAGCGCTTTTCAATGTCTTCAAACATTTTCAGTCCCAGTAAATAAGGGTTAATCGTAAAGCGGGAGGGATGAACCACGCCGGCGTGCATTTTGGCAAATTCAATAGCCTCGTCCGCGGTAAGGTCCAGCTCCCTGATAATCCGCAAATGCCAGTAACTGGCCCAGCCTTCGTTCATTATTTTGGTCTGCATTTGGGGCCAGAAATACAACATTTCTTCCCGCAGCACGGATAAAATATCGCGCTGCCATTCTTCCAGGTCCCGGGCATATTCAGCCATAAACAACAGCAGGTCTTTTTCCGGCCGCCGGGGCAGCGTTTTCTCCTGTTCCCCCGGGCCGCCGCAATTACCGGCGCCCTCCGTCCGGTCCAAATCCCACAGATCGTCATAGGGAGTAGACTCCCGGGTATTTTCAAGTCCGCATTGACCATGACCGCACCGGGCGCCGGCAGAGCAGCCCTGTCCCCCGCTCTTCCCATCTGCTCCTTGCTTTACCGCCGCCGGAGAAATGTGGCGCTGGGGATCTATGTGTTCCTGCACCGCAATGACTGAATCTAAAAAATCCTCCACCTTGTCGCGGCCATACTTGAACTCGTACTCTCTAATCCGGCTTGCCGCCGTGGCCATGTTTTCCACCATTTTTCTGCTGGTGCGCTGAAAGTAATAGTTATTTTTAAAAAAGTCATTGTGGGCCGTCACATGGGCAATAACCATCTTGTTCTGGACCAAGGCGTTGCCTTCCAGCAGGAAAGCGTAACAAGGGTCCGAGTTAATCACCATTTCGTAAATGCGGCTCAGGTTGTAATCATACTGGGTTTTCATTTTATGATAGGCCTTACCGAAGGTCCAATGAGAAAACCTGGTCGGCATACCGTAAGCGCCAAAAGAATAGATAATCTCCGCCGGGCATATTTCAAAATACATGTCGTAAAAATCCAGGTTAAAACCGCGGGCAATAGCCACGATCTTTTCAATCGCCCGGTCCAACACTTCCATTTCATAGTGCGGCTGCAACGGCATCACTCCTTCCATTTATTTCTGGATTGCCTTAACTATTCGATTAATCATTACGGCTGTGAAAAAAACTCTTTAATGCCGGATAAACATCGGTTTTGTCCTTGATGCCAATGCTGGTGAAATGTTCATGCTCGATTTTCCTGTAAGCGTTACGCAACGTGCTGCCATAGTAGTAGGCCCCTTCAATTTCACCATAGCCCACCAGATTGCAGCTCTTGAGCAGTTCTTGCACTAAACGCACACACTGATCATTGTCGGAGGACAGATTGTCGCCGTCGGAAAAATGAAAGGCATAGATGTTGTAATCCTGCGGGCTATACCGCTCCTCAATGATCTCCAGAGCTAGTTGATAAACCGAGGAGCAGCGGGTGCCGCCGCTGGCCCCTTTGGTAAAAAACTCTTCTTCCGTCGTTTCTTTAGCCTCCACATGGTGAGCCAGAAATACAATCTGTACATTTTGATATTTGGTGCGCAAAAAACGGACCATCCAGAAAAAAAAGCTGCGGGCAATATATTTTTCCCAAGGACCCATGGAGCCGGATGTATCCATCATGGCTAAAACCACGGCGCTGCTTTCATACTTGAAGGTCACATCCCAGGTTTTAAAACGCAGGTCATCCCTGGTAATGTCGTATGAGCCGTTTTTTTCACCTTTTAAGGCATTGCGTCTCATCGCTTCCAGAATAGTTCTCTTGCGGTCGATATTGCCGGAAATGCCGGTCTTGCGGACGTCTTTGAATTCCAGCGCTTCGGAAGCAAGCTCCGGCTTTTTTTTCTGCTGCAGGTTGGGTAAACCCAGATCCTCGAAAATCAACTGGGCCAGTTCATCAACGGTAATCTCCGCTTCATAATAATCCACTCCCGGCTCCTCGCCGGCGCCGGGATTTTTACCTTGCCCGTCATTTTTTTGCTGCTCGCTGCCCAGCAGATCTCCTTCCTTGGCATTGCCGTCGCCCTGCCCGCCATACTTGCGGTTGGCGTTATTATACCGAAAATGGTATTCCTCCAAAGAACGGATAGGCACCTTAATCACTTTTCTGCCGTCAGATAAAATAATGCTTTCCTCGCTTACCACGTCGGCCAAATTTTTTTTAATGGCTTCTTTCACTTTCTCCCGGTGGCGTTCACGGTCGATTTCGCCTTTGCGGTGCAAAGACCAATCTTCCCGCGTAATAGTGTATTTATCAGCCATCTATCAAACCCCGCTTTTAGTAAATAATCGACCTGGGTTAATCAGGTATTACATTATATGCGGGCCGTGGAAAAACAGCATTGGGTAAAAATAAATAACCGTAATAACCGGGCGGATCACTCTCCGCCCGGTTATTACGGACTATACGGCGCTAAGGCGCTACTCTAGCCAAGCCCTTTGGCCCTGGCTGCTTTTCTTCGAACCAGCAGCGCCACGGCCATAATTCCCATCAGCGCCAAACCGCCGCCGGTGAAGCTGCTGCTTCCCATGCCGCCGGTCTTAGGCAGTATGCCGCCCCATTTAATGTTGGTAAATTCTACGGCAGTCGTGGTATCTTTTACCACGGACAGATCGCCGGTGACAGAAGCGTTCACCGCACTGCCGCCGTCCACCTTGTAGCTCGCATGGTATCCGGCGGCGTCCTCGCTAATGGTGTACAATCCTACCGGCAGGCCCGTAATGGTCACTGTAGTGTCGCGGGTCATACTAAACCGGCCGCTGCTCAGTCCGTCCGCTGTGGTGGTCAGCGTTCCCGTACCGCCGGTCTTGTCTACGCTAATGCCTTCCGTACTCAAATCAATAGCCGTTCCGTCACTCTGGATGGTGAATGTAAACAGGCCTGTATCTCCGGTATCAGCCACCACTTTACTGACGGTCAGGCTGCCCCGGTCAAGCTCCCGCGGTTCATTGGGCACGGCCAGGGTGGCGTGAAGCAGGCCGGCAATCAGCGCGTCATTGGGATCCAGCTTCAAATCCGGCGGGTAGGCAGCGTCACCGGCGTAAACCGTTATGGCCCTAACCTCCGGCTCCAGGATCACGTAGTAGCGGTCGTCCCTCAGGCCGCGCACGATTTTAAAGTCATCGCCATAGGGCCCGCCCTTAATGTAGAGTTCGCCGCCGCGCACCTCAATAGTGTAATCCGGCGCCGGCGAGTAAGGCTGCGCGGGCGTCAAAGCTTCGTGCAGGACATATTTACCGTCCGTTCCCGGCAATGTTATGTTCGCGACGCCCTCCGCGGTGGTGGTAAAAGAGTCAATCAGCTCGCCGAGATTGCCGGCAGCCTGCTGGTCATAGCGGTACAGCTCAAAGTTAACCTTGGCAACAGGCGCCATTGTTGACGCATTATACTTATTGACCGTGATCTGATACTCCGGCACGGTGTTTCTGGCGTTAACCGTCACTTCCGGCTTGCCGTCGTCAGTCGTGCCGATATCGCACCGGGCGTTTAGTCCCGAGCCGGACTGGTTGTGCGTATTCCCGTTAACGGTCAGGGTGACGCCGTCAAAGTAAATATAGATTGGCGTCGGGTCGGTGACATACCCTTGGGGGGCCCGCAGCTCAAGCAACACATAGTAGCCAGGCTCAATGTCGCACCAGTTTTTCAGCATGGTCACGCCGTCCCTGCCATAACCGTAGACCAACGTATTGCCGTAGCCGTTACTTTGGCCGTCCAGGGTAAAATTGGGGAGGCCTTGATTGGTAACCGTCAACCCTGCCTCATCATACTTGTACAAGGCGAATACCGCCCCGGTAAACCAACCGTCGTCCAGCTGTCCCGGATTGGTTATCGTCTGGCCGAATATCTGCTCCGAGCCGTCCTCGTTATACTTGACCAAGGAAACCCGCGCCAAGGGAGTATTCGGATTTAACTGATTGTGCACTTGACCGCCGTAAATGAAGATATTCAGGTCATTGTCAACGCCGGTTTCCGTGCCCAGCGGTATTTCCACAGTCAGCGCCGCGTCTGCAAACATCCGCAGCTCTCCGCCTGAGAAGACCAGGAACCAGACCCGGCCGACATTGGCGCTGTAATTAGCAGGGGCGCCGGTTTCCACCAACACATAACTGCCGGTGGTCAGCACGGGGCGCTCGCTGTTATCCAGTCCCAGAAACCCGGCGGGCCTCAGCGTTCCGCCAACCTGGGTCCATGTTCCATCCCCCAGGTCAATATTGGAAAAATCGTCATAAATGCTGTCCGACCGGAAAAGCTCAAAGGTACAGCCGTCCAGTGGCAGCGGGTAGTTGGACGCAATGGTCATTTTGATGATGTTCAGCCGGACTTCGTCCGGCGCGTTTACGTTGGTGAGCACCCAGTCGTCGTCATAATTGCCGTTCCAGTCAAACAGTGGCTGCGTCTTGTCTCCCCCATCAAAAGTAAGCATATTGTCCCGGGGGGTGATCTTGACGGTATTTTGCCACTCGCCGCTTTTATTGTTCCAGGGACCGTCCTGGCCGCCGGATTTACTTTCCGTAGCGTTATTGCCCACGAAGTAGTAAAAGGTGAAGGCGTTTGTTCCCGGCGGCAGGCTGAAATCAACGCTGGCGTATGGATCCGACGCATCCGTTCCGGACATTGGCGTACCGGCGCTCCACAGTGGCACAAAGGCCGTCCCGTTCCAGACATACAGTTTGCTCAGCAACTCCTGCCCGTTGTTCTGGTCGTAATAGTCCGTGACATAAATGCGCTGGGCCGGCCAACGGTAGTCTGTGGCCACGAGGGGCAGGTAGTACGGACTGGCCTCCGTTCCGAAATTATCCAGGTAAAAGGCGGGGCTGTTCTGCCCGTTCTGAGCAGGCTTTGTCGCCACGACTTGACCGCCCCAGCCCAGAGTCCCCTGGAAGAAGGTCATTGCGCTTGCAGGATCGTAAAAGGTCGTTACAGGTATTGTCAGCCCGTCGGGGCCGGCAGGATCTGTTCCTACATTGATGGTGTAGTTGTTGTATCCGGCGCAAGCCCCGGTAGCGCAGTAGTATATTTCATTACTGGCAGAGGTGCTGTTGTAGGCGGATATCTCACCTGCGAACAGTACATTTCCAATTGACATCGATCCGGCTGCGGGAGACGCCCAAATGCCGCCAATGTGGATGCGGTCAATATAGGGGGCGGTCACATTGGCGTCGCCCAAGGCCATATCGGTAACACAGTTTGTGATGCCGCCGCTTTGGCCGCCCTTGGACCCTACGGCAATCCCG
Source organism: Bacillota bacterium (assembly GCA_009781965.1). Classification (GTDB taxonomy): domain Bacteria; phylum Bacillota; class Desulfotomaculia; order Desulfotomaculales; family Desulfallaceae; genus BRH-c8a. The sequence continues at coordinate 7,769 of WQUS01000038.1, forward strand.
GCGACATAGGGTGAAAAAAAGATGCCGGACAAGACGGTGTACCTGGCCGGGGCTGCAATGATTGATCCGGATGACTTGCAATTGACCATGGTCAGCCCCGGGCCTGTTCCTGCGCTTTCGTCAAGATAAATACCGGCGCCGTTTTTGGTGCACATCATGTTGACGTAAGCGTTACAATTCTCAAAAACGACTTGCTGACCGGCAGTTAAGCTGCCATTATTGTTATATATTCCCGCTCCGGTGCCTCCCGACGGATCATTGCCGGTGTTTGAGGCATATATAGTATCACCGGTAAAAACGGCGGAGCAGTCGGAAAAAGTAATGCTTGGGATCGATGTTGCGTTGACCATGGCCAACAATCCGCCAAAAGCGTGAATGGTATTTGGAATACCCAGATCGCTAACCATCGGAGCAACGTAGTTGCAATTCACCTGGCAGCGGTCCATTTCCGTCAGAGCGGTTACCCTCTCCACCAGTCCTCCATAGCGGCGGGTGGTACCAACGGTCATTGTATTTGTAAAGGTATAATCCGCTTTACAATTGGCGATTTTATTACCGCCCTTGCTTTCCACAAAGTAAACGCCGCAGGACAAGCCGCCGACAAATGAGATTGAGCTGGTAATATTGCTGCCAGCCAGCAGTTCGTTGTTTTCAAACATTTCCGTGCGGGCGAAGCCGAACACGCCGCCCAAATAGTTGGTGTTTGCTCCGCCGGTTGTCGAAACGTTCAGTTTTGCTTTTACGCCGGATACTTCCTTGGCGAAATTGACATTGGCGTTAGTGCCGCCTACTTGACCCACTAAACCGCCGATGAATAAACTGCCTATGGCAGGGTTGTCGTCAAAACTAAAATTACCTTCGCCGTAACAGTTGATCATTCTCGCTTGGCCGTTAATACTGCCCATATAGTCAACTAACGAACCGACATAATTGCTGCCGTTGGCAACAGTTGGGGCGCTTGAGCCGGAAGACTTGCGCTGCACGGTAAAATCGACGAATGATACGCGGTAGAACACGGCGTCCTCAGTTTCCCGGAATACCGGTTCGGTCATTACGCCGCCGTCGCCTTTAAGCAGATAACCGTTGCCGTCAAAGACTCCGCTGTATGCGGTTGTTGAAGCAACCCAAGAGGAAGGTATGGTAATATCGCTCATCTGTTTGATGTCTTTGTTGGCGTCAATAGCCGCCTTAAACTGGACGGCGTTATAGACCAGCGCGGTATTGGCCGGCAGGGTGAGCCGGCTGCGGGTCGCCTGGTCGGCGCTGTCGTATATGGGCGCGTTTGCGTCCGCGTCGGCGGCGCCATACACTGCTCCGTCCCCGTTATACAGGGTCGGATACACTACCTTCGAGGGAAACAGGTCAAAATCCCGGTTCTGAAAAGTCAGGATCGTGCCCTTGGGATCCGTGGATGTAACAGTCATTTTATGTAGCACGTCGGTACCAAAGGGGACGGTAAGTACATCCACATATTTCCCGGTATTGTTGCGATGATTGTCCTCGGCAACCTGTTTGGCAACCGTGGGGCGCACGTAAAAATACCCGTCGTCCGTCGCTGGAGGCGCTTCCTTTTGCGGCACGGTCACGGCAAAAGTAAATGCCGGCCTTTCACTAACCGTATCCACGTTAATTTGGTTTTCCGAGGTCGGATGGATGAAAAACTGGTCCGCCAGCACTTTGGTGATCAGATCATTCTTGGTGGTCACGTTAACATTAAACGTACCGCCAAGTCCGGCGTTGCCGTTGTATTCCACGTAAAATTCATTGCCCAGCTGGACGGAGGTAATCGGTACCCTGCTGGTGGCCGAGCTATAGAAGCGTACGGCGGAACTGGAATCCTCCACCCTAAGGTTAAAAACCGGCGGGACGTTCTTGGTCGGGCCGCAGTTTAACTGGGCCAGCACGGGATCGCTGCCCGGCGTCCAATCAATCTTGAAGGGGCCGACGCGGGGATTGCTCTCGTCCAGGTGGTAAGAAGCATTCGGATCAGGCTGCGTAAACTGTACGCCAACCTGGGCGCCGATATTGATATCCTGCCCGTCGGCGATGGGGCCCAGGCCCATGAAATCGTTTGCGCCTACCGCGCCGAAATACCTGGTCAGCCAGTCGTCCTGCCATAGGGCGCCTTGGGCGCTCATAGCGGAGTATCTCTGAGGAATGAAGTGGCCCAGGTAGGACCAATAGACGCGCTGCCCGGCGATGTCCCGATTAACGTTGGTGTACAGGATACAGTAACGCAGATCCCGGTACTGATCCACCGTCATCTCGATGCCGCTTTTAATCGCGGTGTTCTCGTTCAGCACATTTTGATGGAATAAGACGTTGTCCTGATTATAGTCGTCAGGATCAGTGTTGTAATAGTAAATATAAGAACCAGGGGCGCTGGTATAATCCTTGTGGGTGCAGAAGGTGTCCAGCCAGAAATCGTAGGTATAGGGAGCGCCGGGCCGTACGGCTCCGTACCCGTACATATGATAATAGTTAAACCCGTTCCTGGCGCCGCCGGTCAGATAGTAGTCCCCCGGGATGATCACGGTCCCGCCGTTTCCGGCCGCGGCGATAATCTGGTTTGTTGCGTCGGTGACGCTGTATTCAGCGCTGTTAAAAGTCGACGCAATATTAACCGCCGTACCGCTGGGGGTGGCATTGCCGCTGGTTAAATCGATAACGGACATGTAAACGCCGCCGGTGTATGGGGACGCCGGAAATTTATAGCTGATTGTTTCGGCGCCGGCGGCGCCGCTGACTGACGGGCCGGTTAAATCCGGGAAAACGGTGGCGAAGGCATAATTAAAGTAGGCGGGATTATAACTGAGGGTAATATCCCATGACGCATTGGTGTAATCGGTGTTAATCCCCGCTGCGTTCATAATCGCGATAAAGTACAAATCATCCCCCGGGGCAACTGACTGGGACAGGGGGTAAACTTGTGTTTGAATCTGCCCGTTGCCTGCGCCGGCCGCCGAAAGCGGCTGGATATTGGCCACGGCGGGAGACGGGCTCCCCTGCGGCTGATTGAGTTGCTCCAATGTCGGCTGGGTTTGCTCCGGCGCCGCTGCCGGAGCGGCAGCCACAGCCGGCTCCGGATCGGCAGCAGGCAACTGCTCGTCCGCCGGCGCCGCGCTTGCTGTACTTGTTTGCCCGGCCTCAGATACCGCGGCAGGATCGGAAGAGTCAGACGCAGCATAAGTGTCTGCCCGCACTGATGTTGACGCCGGATGCGAATTTGGCTGGGTCGTCAAGTCTGCCTGGTCGGCAGTCGGGTCAGCCGGGTCGGCAGAATTGCTTTCTGCCGGGGCAACTGATCCGGACAGGCTGCTTTCTGCCAGGCCGATTTCTGCCGGGCTGTTTTCTGCCGGGCTGTTTTCTGCCGGCGTAATCGTCACAGATTCGTTTAAACTACCGGATACGGCGGATACCTTCAGGCTGCCTGTCGTTGCCGTTAACAGCTGTATCGTCGCGCTCTTAGGCAAGCCTGGCGCCCAGGCAAAGGACAGGGTATGAGTGGATTCATCATAATGCACGGCAGTCATGTTAGCCGGCAATGAGTCGGCAAACATGAGCCCGGGAGCAAAGGTCAAGGTAGTCCGGTCACCGCCTCCGCCGCCCTGGCTGAGGAGCAAAGGGAATGGGCGCATAGGTTCGGCCGTACCGCCTAGCTGCAGCGTGATCCCCGTATCGGACAGCCCGAAAGTGTTATTTAGCGCAGGCAGCCTGGTTGCTGCCACAACCACTAACAGAAATACTAAGGCAAAAAAAATGACCCTTCTTTTACGACGCTGATAATTCATCATTACTGGCGCGTGCCTCCATCAGCTGTGGATATATTTGGTATGTCGCGGCTTATATTTACAAATATCAATTATAAGATTCGTCCGGCACGGCCGATTTTTAGGGTAAAAAAATTTTTGTGCAAAATTTATTTTTTTTCCAATAACTTATCGATCATCGCCCGGTTAGCCAGCTGCTCAAAAGTATCGTCCAGTGCTGCCAAATAATGATTCTGTCCTTTTTTGCGCAGGGCCAGGGTAATTAAAAGATCGGTCAAGAGCGGGTTTTTGGGCAGCAGCGGCCCGTGCAGATACGAGCAAAACACGTTTTTATACCTGGCGCCCTCGGTTTGATCAACCCCGTTATTGCCGCCGCCATAGGCCACCCGGCCCAGAGGCGTCAGATCGTTTAAAAAAGTTCTGCCTCCGTGATTTTCAAAGCCCACCAATCTGGTTTTCAAGCCGTTCAGTTCGGCGTCAACAATCACATTGCCAATCAGCCGGCCGTCACCGGCTTCAGTGTAATGGCTCATTAAACCCAGCCCGGGAACTTTAGTGCCGTCAGGCAGCCGATAATACTGCCCTAACAGTTGATAGCCGCCGCAGATGGCCAGTACCGCCAAACCGTTTTCCACTGCCGCCCGCAAGCTGTCCAGCCGGTTCATCATATCTTCGGCCATCAGGCCCTGCTCCCGGTCCGAGCCGCCGCCTAAGAACAAAAAATCACAGTCTTCGAATTGCACCCGGTCCCCCAGGTTGATTTCTTTAACCCGCACCTGTATGTCACGCCAGCGGCAGCGCTGAACAAAGGCCGTCACATTGCCCCGGTCGCCGTACAGGTTAAGCAGATCAGGATACAGATGGCAAACGGTAATCGTCACGGCTATTCACCCTCTTCGCCTGGCGGCTTAAAATTTTTTCCACCGGCCATAATGCCGTATAAGTGGTTAGAATACTTACGTTCTCTCCCTCGCCATGCAGCACTTGCTCCACCGCCCGGCGGCAGTCTTTTTCGATATCCACCATCCAGACCGGCAAACCGGCGTATTTAAGGCGCAAAGCCATATCCTCGGCCCGCTGTCCCGAGCAGATAAACCGGCTGAATTTTTCCGGCCGCAGGGCCAGCATCTCAAAATCCACATCCCAGAGCCAGGAGATATCCCGGCCGTCGGCGTCGTTGTCATTAATGGCAAGCAATACTTCCTGCCTGGCGTCACCCTGGTTCCCCAACAGAACAGCCAGGGCCCGGTTGAAACCGGCCGGATTTTTGACCAGGTTCAAAAGCACCGGCCGGTTATTATAATGAAAAATTTCCATCCTGCCTGTCGCCGGCAGATACTCGCCAAGGGCGGCAAAAGCGGTTGGCGGTTCCACCTGCAAGGCCAATGAGGCGCATAATGCCGCCAAGGCGTTATAGAGATTATGCAAACCGCGCACCGGAACGGCAAGTTCCCGCCTGCCGCCGCCATATCTAACCATCGCCCTGACGCCGCTCTGCTCCTCCAATACCGCCGAGGCTTCCAGGTCGGGACAGGGGCGGGCGAATCCGCACCCGGGACACAAGTAATCACCCAGTTGACTGTAAATATAAACGGTGTACTGCAAAGTTGTTCCGCACAAAGGGCAAAACTTAGCCTCCCGGCTGGATGAAGCGCCGCCGGACAACTCCGGCGCCGGCAAAACGCCGTAAAACAAAGCCGGCAGACCTGATTCAACCGCCAGCCGCGCCACCAACGGATCGTCGCCGTTAAGAACCAGGGTTTCCTGGCCGGCAAACTTTTTTAAAGCCGCCAGAACTTTTGTAATCGTGGTATCAAGCTCGCCGTAACGATCAAGCTGATCGCGAAAAAAGTTGGTTATCAGCACCAAATCCGGCTTAATCCAGCCGGCAAGCAAAGGAAAAACGGCCTCGTCCACTTCCAGCACGGCATAATCGCTGTCAATCCGCCCCGCAACGTTCCCGGCGCGGACAAAAGCAGTCACAATTCCGGTCATCAGATTGGCCCCTTCCCAATTGGCCACCACTTTATTACCGGATCGCCGCAAAATACCGGTCAACATATTGCTGGTGGTAGTTTTGCCGTTGGTGCCAATAACCATAAGCACCCCTTTACGGGGCTGATGGCGGTAGTATTTTAAAATATCCGGACAAATACGCAACGCCAACCGGCCGGGCAATGAGGAACCCCTCCCCCGGCCGGTTAAACGGCTGGCCGTCATGGCCAGCCTGGCCACAATAACAGCCAGTATTAAACGCAAACGCATAATTTACTCCTGTAAGAGCATCATTGCTCGCTTGGTTCAGTTTGTTTTTTGATAATAAACAATCCCGTCCCGCTTATTGCTGCGGACCAACCGGTATTCCATCATCCAATCCAGGTTGGCCTGAATCTCGGATAAACCCAGAAAAACACTCCAGCCGTGAATGCCTGAATATACTTTACGGCATAATTGGTATACATTCAGCTCGCCGCCTTTGAGCCGGTTCAGGATCAGGTTAACCTGCTGTTCATGGTGTTCGCGCACCCCGGCTATAACGCCGTGATAATCACTGAACACACCGCCGTGTCCCGGAAATACAACCGATATATCCAACTTTTCCACTTGTTTTAAACCATCCAGGTACTGGCCCAGGGTGGGCAAACGCCGGCCGGGATGGTCAGGGTCCGGTTCCAGAAGGGGGTTGGGCGAAATATGCGAGATCATAAAATCGCCGGAGAAAAAGAACTTCTGCTCCGGGCTATAAAAACATAAATGGCCCGGGCTGTGCCCAGGCAGGTGAAGCACCTGCAGCGCCCCTTCATCAAACTCCAGCCAATCGCCGTCAGTCAGGGTCCGGACTTTTTCGACGGCCATATTGACGCCCGGCATTTCATTTCGATCATCCTGGATCACTTGGAGTTCCTCCAAGCCAATCCCCATTTCCAGCAGGTAAGGTACCCGTTCGCCAATGATCTCTTCAAATTTAGCCATCTTTTGGAACTCTATTTCATGGCTCATGGTTACGGCGCCGGATAACGCGGCGATTTTAGCGGCCATCCCGGCGTGATCCGGATGGCTGTGGGTGATCAGCAGCCGCTCGATATCATTTATGTCTACGTTCAAAAGGGCCAGCATATGCCGCAGCACTTTGTATGCTTCCGGCGTATCCGCGCCGGTATCAATCAGGGTCACCGGGCGGTTTTTAATCACATAAATATTCACCGGGCCCACCCGATACGGCGTGGGCAATGTTATTTGGTAAACGCGCAGCATAACCTTGTTCTCCTCTCTTTGCTAGGCGGCGGCGCCGGAGCAAGGAATAATCAGCCACTGTTACTAATCGGTTTACCTTCCTCACCGCACCCCGGGGATAACCAGGGTCGTTATATATTCATCCTCTCCACGAGTGGTCCGGGCCAGAAACATCCAGTGACCCTTGGCGTCAAAAGCAAATTGCAGAACGCCTTGTCCGTCGGTCAAAAGCTCACGGACAAAACCTTCGCCGTCATAGATATGATAGGTGGCCAGGAGCATGGTTCCCGCCAGGGGTTTCCCGTCATCCAGCACGGTTAAATCAACCGTATCGCCGGCGTGAAACTCGCCGCAATCTCCCGGCACAATTTCCAATCCCCGGTTCAGAGCCACGCCGTGTCCGTGCACATGATGGCCAAAGGGCACCATCACCCGGGCCAGATAATGACATTTACCGGCCTGATGCTCAGCTTGAGCCATATAAACGCCTTCCGGCCCGCCGTCAAAAACAAGTTCATAATTAAAACCATCCCGATCTAAAACAACGGGCACATTATACTCGTGCCCGCCCGGTTCCTTCACCAGGCCTGTCCAGTTTACCGGCTGCTCGGGCTTGTCTCGCTTCATCGCCGGGCCCCAGAGCACTTTTACCCTGGCGCTGTCGCCATGGTGAAAATGAAGGTGCGCCGGTTCCAGCCATAATGCGGGCCTGCTGCCAAACTGTTCCCCGTGCATAAATACACCTGCCCTTAAGAATGTAATATTTTTATTATATAGCATTCTCTTGATTTTACAAGAAAATCGCCGTTCGTTATTCAGCGCCCGGAGCATTTTTTTCATGCTCCGGGCAGCAATCCAAGCAAATACCGCAGTTCTTACCCGCGCAGTTCTTTTGCCGGTAGGTCAGTCGGATATGACACAAATCACAGTCCTCCTTTTCCGGCATGCATGGTTCCGGATGGATAATCACATGTAAGGAAGGGATCCGGATACGCAGATCCGACTCAATTTGATCGCACAAGGCGTGGATGGAAACTATTTGTTTATCCTGGGGCACCACCAGGTTAAAGTCAAGATGTTTTTCCGGACCGGCCTTACGGGTGCGTAAATTGCGGTAATCCACACACAAACCGTCGTATTTTTGCAATACTTCTTTAATGGCCTTCTCGTCCTCGTCCGGCAGCCTGACGTCGAGAATACTGCCCACCGACTCCCGCAGCAGATCGAAAGCCGCTTTCACGATCATCAGCGCCACCAGTATGGCAATAATCGGGTCGATGATATAAAGCCCGGTCAGTTTGATGGCCACAATACCCACCAATACTCCCAGCGAAGTAATGACATCGGTACGCAGATGCCAGGCGTCGGCGGCCAGAGCGGGGGAATCAGTTTGTTTGGCCACACGCATCAGGCGCGAGGAAACATACAAGTTCGCTGCCGCCGAAACGCCCATGATCACCATGCCCAAGCCCAATGACTCTACCTTGTGGGCTGTATACAGTTTGGGCACAGCTTCCCTGATGATCAGCAAAGCGGCCGCAAATATCAGCAGCGCCTCAATAATGGCCGCCAGGTTTTCAAACTTACCGTGTCCGTACTGGTGCCGGTCATCGGCAGGTTTGTTGGATTCTCTTATGGAAGCATAGGCGATAATCGCCGCCATCAGATCAAGTCCGGAATGTATCGCTTCCGAAATAATGCCGATGGAGTTTATGGAGAGTCCCACCACCAGCTTGCCGGCTGTCAAAATAGTATTTGAGATAATAGATAAACGGGCAACTTTTGTTTTCTCCCGCACGTCCATAGTAATTCGCTCCCGGAAAAATCTGAACACCTTAGCCGTAAATTAATGCCCGGAGTCATCATCTTTGTACAAACCAGGATGAAGTCCCGCGGGCATAACCACTGCTGTAACGGCCCGGCCATTTTGAAACCGGTAATTGCGTCCATTGCAATATAACCACTCTAATATAACATATGTTGGCACATCATTCAATGATTACAATTAACCGTCATCTTCCCCCAGTTACTGTTCCTGTTCCGTTACTCTTCAGCATCAAAGCCGGCCCGCCAAACTATTAACCATGCGCTCATACTCTCTGAGAAATCGCTTACGGTTAATAGTTTTGCGGGCCGTATTCACTTTGCGTTTGACTAAACACTGCATAGTTTCGAACCTCGAACCTCGAACTTCGAACATCGAGTCAACCGTGCGCTCATACTCTTCGAGAAATCGCTTACGGTTAATAACTTTACGGGCCTGGGCTACGGGTACTAACAAACGTTGCATAGTTTCGAACCTCGAACCTCGAACTTCGAACATCGAGTCAACCGTGCGCTCATACTCTTCGAG
>WQUS01000039.1 GCA_009781965.1 Bacillota bacterium
CTACCGGCGCGTGGAAAAATATCGGCAGTTCCTTTTTCGCAATGCAGCGGATGCCATCTTGGGTCCGCGGGTCAAAACTGCCGATGGGCAGGTTCCCGACCAAACCCACAGCCGTCTCGTCGTTAGAGTAAACCTGATACAGCCCGTACCAAACCCCGTGAATTGTCTCCTCCAGCCGGGCTATAAACGCCGGATCAGTCACGACCGTAAACTTCCAAGGCTGATGGTTTCCGCCGCTAGGGGCAAAACGGCCCGCTTCAAGTACACGGCGGATTAAACTTTCCGGAACCGGGCCGGGCTTAAAGTGCCTCACACTGCGGCGCTCAAGGATCAGCCGCTCAGTCTCCGTCCATTCCGCAGGTTTACCTTCCGCATCTTCAGGGTTTAACGGCGGCTTAACAGCCGGAGAACCCGTATCAAAGAAACCATCGGTTACATGATAAATCTGCTCAATGGAAATAGCCCCGGAAGGACACGGAACCATGCAATTGCAACAGGAAATACAAAGGTGTTCTTCTTTTATTTTGGGATAATTATCAGCGCCCATTTCCAAACGCATACATGGGCAATTAAGAATACAAAGCCCGCAACCGGTACAAACGTCTTTGTTTATTTTCATAATTCCGTTTTGAATACCAGTGGGGCGCAGCAAATGCTTATGCTCTTCGAATGTCGACATTTTCTTCCCTCCAATGCCAATTTTTAAATATTTTAATATATACCGCGGCGGTAAAATTACAGAATTCAAACAGGAGCAGCAGAGCCAGCCTATTTAACTGCAAGACCCTACTTGCGCGCGCGGATAAGTATGACCGACAATGTGCCCTCCCATAACAGCAATAGTATCGTTTGACCCGTCACAGATGAGGGTGGCTCTGGCATCACGGAAGAACTTTTCCACCTGGTATTCTTTCGACAATCCACAGCCGCCCATAAGCTGAATGGCATCGCTGGTGACTTCCAAAGCAGCTTGAGTGGCAAATGTTTTGGCAGCTATACCGTATTCAAACAAACGCTTTTCAGGCGGGTTGCTCCAGTTATAGTTATAAAGGTAAACCGACCGGCATAACTGGCGACTAGCTTCCACTTTGCGGAACATATCGAAAAGCTTTTGCTGAACATTGGGATTATCAACCAGGGGTTTTCCTCCTTGGACCCGTTTTCTGGCAAAATCCAGCGCTTCTTCGAAAGCAGCCCGGGCCAGCCCAACGGACCATGTGCCCACCATCGGGGTGGTTAAACACAAGTGGGATATCAGAGCGCCTTCATACCCCTCCGGCCCTACGAGCAAAGCATCCTTCGGTATGCGTACATCATCAAAATAAATCTCCCCCTGGTTTAATTCACGCGCTCCCAGCTTATTCCATGGCTTCCCTCTGGAGACCCCGGGCCGATCCAATGAGAAGATAAATACACCGCTGCCCGCAAATCCTGGAAATCCGTTTGAAGGTTCAATCTGACACATCAAAAGGATGTAGTTCGCTATGGTACCAGAGGAGACCCAGGCCGCTTTTTGACCTTTAATCACATATTCATCCCCGTCTAGCCGGGCAGTGCACTGGCCCTTAATATTTGGATCCCTGAAGCCGGGGGTATAGGGCATTCCATCCGAGCCGTGATCCGGCTCCGAAATAGCCCAACATCCAATGATGCTGGCGTCCGTGCAATTACAATAAGGAATCGTGAAATTCATAATATGCTCTTCAGTACTCCCCAGGGCCGCTGCTGCGTGAAAGCTCGTATTAAGTTGCAAGGTCAAACCGAAACTGCCCCAGGCCAGCTCTTCCATCACAATGGAAAGTTGCAGTGGGTTAAGACCTTGACCGCCAACCTCTTCCGGAAAGGTAAGCTTATGATAACCCAATTTGTAAGCTTTGCGCAGAAAATCCCAGAACGGGGATTCAGGGGCAACCACGTCTTCAGGGCTCATTTGATCAAGCTCCTTGGCAACAGGTCGCATCACCTCCGCAGCAAATTTATTGGCGGCGGTTTTCAAAGCAAGGTTCTCTTCGGAAAGGTTCATATCTAAATCAAAATAAAGCATGTTTATCCTCCTTTCAATTTATTCAATTTTAAAATAATAAGAAATTTAATGAAATATCTGTATAAGATAAATATTCAAAACTACTTTTATCCTGAACGGATAAATCAATTGTCATATTTTTACGAAATTCTGCCTTGGAGGGGATCAAGTAGGAGGGCGGTCATTAATTGGCCGCCTGACCTCTCTCACACCACTTATCCCGTTTTTTAGTGCCTAAATTCGGACATCTCGGTGTTATGATTTGGTGTGTTTTTCGGCCTGGGTTTGTTTTGGTCATCGCGCATAAAAAATAAGCTGTAAATGGCTTGTTTATCAGCGTTTCCTTAAATCTGATAAATAAGTCTTTTACAGCTTATAACAACTGGCCGCAGCTAAAGTATTTTTAACTGATATGATAATACTCCTGCCGGCTCTGTTGCAGACGGAGCAGATATTCCCGTAAAGGACGGTTTTCCTCCGTCTGCAAAGCCGGATCCTTTTGCAGCAATTCTTCCGCCCGGCGCCGGGCCGCCAGCAAGAGAGGCTGATCCCGCAGCAAATCGGCGATTCTAAACTCCGGCAGACCGGACTGGCGCACCCCGGTAAGATCTCCGGGCCCTCTAATCTGCAGGTCCTTTTCCGCCAGATAA
>WQUS01000040.1 GCA_009781965.1 Bacillota bacterium
GTCGATGGCCATTTCTTTGGTGTAACCGGTGGCTACTTCGTTGAAGTTTTTAGCCCTGATGATTGGATCTTGGGCCGGCATGGGGTTTTTAGTCGGCTTAATTTCTTTTTTCGGTTTTTTCTCCTCGGTCATTATTTAGCACCTCCACATCCGGAACCGCACTGGCATTGATGGTGTTCCATGGCTTGCTGTTCTTTATCTTTGAAGATCATACCCCGGCGGCCCAGCTCAAACCAGTCCACGTCATGACCGTCAAATTCCGGGCCGTCCACACAGACAAACTTGGTGGCACCGGCCACGGAAACCCGGCAGCAGCCGCACATACCGGTGCCATCCACCATAACCGCGTTCAGGCTGACGATAGTCTTAACGCCGTATTCCTTAGTCAGATTACATACGGCTTTCATCATGGGCTGCGGTCCAATGGCCAGCACCATGGGGATATTTTCTTTGCCTTTGGCTTCGATAACTTCTTTCAGCACATCGGTGACAAAACCTTTCCGGACATAACTGCCGTCGTCGGTGGTAACCAGCAGTTCGGAACAGGCGGCGCGCATTTTATCCTCCCAGAAAAGCAGTTCGCCGGTCCGGGAACCGATAATGCCAATGACATGGTTACCCGCCTCTTTCAAGTCGCGGGCGATGGGATGCACGGGGGCGATACCTACGCCGCCGCCGACAACCACTACGGGACCGTTAAATTTTTCGATATGCGAAGGCTCGCCCAAGGGGCCGACAAAGTCCAGGAGGCTGTCGCCAGCTTCCATTTGACCCAATTGAGTGGTTGATTTGCCCACTTCCTGGAATACGATGGTAATGGTGCCTTTTTCCCGGTCGTAATCGGCAATAGTCAGCGGAATGCGCTCGCCTTCCTGGTGGATACGAAGGATAATGAATTGACCGGCCTTACAGCTTTTGGCCACTCTAGGCGCTTCAACGACAAATTCTTTGATGATTGGCGAGTATTCTTTTTTCTCTAAGATTTTGTACATTATTAAACGTTTCCCCTCCCCTGTGAGATTTTTGCGAAGACATACTTAATTTTTATACTTCTAGACCAAGCATATGATTCCTGCCGCAAATGTGGATTAATAAACGAAAAATTGAAGAACAAGTTTAAAAAACCGGTGGCGGCGCCAGACTCTGGCACTACACCCGGTTTGTTAATTACTGCTTTTCCTTGAGCACTTTGCCTAAAATACCGTTGATAAACCTGCTTGATTGTTCGCCGCAATACTTTTTGGCTATTTCAACCGCTTCATTAACGGAAACACTGTAAGGAGTTTCCGTTTCATGTAAGATTTCGTACAGCGCTAGGCGCATAATGTTCCGGTCCACGGCGGCAATACGTTCCAGCTTCCAGTCGTGGCTTAAACGGCTGATTTCCTGATCCAATGCAGGCAGATGGGCCAAAGTGCCGTCTACCAGTTGACGGGCAAAATCCAGATCCTGATTTTCAATATGAAACTTCTCCCGCAGGTGTAAAAAGGCGGCTTCCGTTTCCATTTTTCCTACGTCTACCTGGTAAAGCACTTGCATTGCCGACTCCCTGGCTTTTCTTCTGCCCATCCGGAAATGTCACCTTTCCCCCCACAAGCGCGAAATCATCTTCCATAGGTCCACCCGGTCGTCCAGCTGTTTACCGGCCCCAAAACCTAAAACAACGAACACGACTACCAGGAGGGTCTTAAAAAAACCGAATAAGATCACTGCCAGGCCCAAAAGCAGCCCAATTGCCGCACCAATTATTTTACCCCGGTGCAGAGTAAGCCATTCCATGAAAAATTCTTTGTCCATGCCGGGCCACCTCTACTCCACTCTGTTTTTACGGCTGGTAAAGCTTTCCACAGCCACCCGCACCTCGTTAACTGTGATGCCGGCTACGTTGAACAGATTGTCTTTGACCTGCCGCTGAATGTCTTTGGACAGTTCGGGCAAGCTGATATCCGGCGCCACGGTGACGGTCATTTGCATACTAATGCCGCTGGGGGTTGATATAACCTTGGCTTGAACGTCTTTGACGCCTGAGAGGGGCGCCGTAACTTTTGCCGCCAGCGATTCAATAGCCGGCAGGGCAATGCGTACGTCGCCAAACTCGCCGTCCTGCACCACTGCCTGTTTCTTATCACGCTTGACCGCTAAACCTTTCCAAAATAACCGGGCGCCGATTATTACGTACAGAGCAATCAAAACCCAAATAATTTCCATTTGCGCGGGCAAAACCACTTCATTGAGCAATACAGTAAAGGGTTCTTGCCAACCGGCAAAAAAAACTGCCGCCGCCAGAAGGAGCAGGGCAATTGTAAAAGTGTACAGTACAAGTATGACTCGATCAAACGCCCCCATCACGATTCCCCCGTTATCAAGTCTACTTTATTTTACTCTGGCGTCGTCTTCAGCGGTTTCGGTTGGGAAGGCCACACCCTGGACATTCACATTTACTTCCACGACTTTAAGACCGGTCATTTTCTCAATGGATGTTTTGACGGAGCTTTGAATATTGGCTGCTACTTCGGGAATGCGGGAACCGTAATCGACAATAATGGAAAGATCGACGGCGGTTTCTGTTTCGCCAACTTCAACTTTAACCCCTTTGGACATGTTCTTGCGCCCCAAACGTTCCGCGATCCCGCCTACCACGCCGCCGCTCATGCCTGAAACGCCGGCTA
>WQUS01000041.1 GCA_009781965.1 Bacillota bacterium
ATTAACCGTGCGCTCATACTCTTCGAGAAATCGCTTACGGTTAATAACTTTACGGGCCTGGGCTACGGGTACTAACAAACGCAGGGTCTGACCAGTAACACCTTTGGAGGTTTTTTTGATAAAGTAGCAAAAGAACTGTTGACATGGGAAAATCTTTCTCTTATAATAAGGTCAAGAAAAGTCAAAGTTAAGGTCAGTAAGGAACTTTTCGGTGCTGCAAATTTTCTTTAATTTATCGTTTTTAGCAAATAATAAATCTCAAGACAACAATAAGGAGGCATGAAACCATGGCTAAAACTGTTGGTATTGATTTGGGCACCACTAATTCGGTGGTGGCTGTTATGGAGGGCGGCAAGCCCGCAGTGATTGTAAATGCGGAGGGGGCGCGCACTACTCCGTCGGTAGTGGCGATCAAGGACGACGGCGAACGGCTGGTAGGTCAGGTGGCCCGGCGGCAGTCGGTATTAAATGCGCAGAATACCATATACTCCTCTAAACGCTTCATTGGCCGCCGTTATTCCGAAGTAAGCAATGAGCGGGAACTGGTGCCGTATAAAGTGACCTCCGGGCCGGATGACGCTGTCCGGTTTGAATTGCGCGGTAAAGATTATGCGCCTGAGGAAATCTCGGCCATGGTTTTGCGCAAACTGGCGGACGACGCGTCCAAGTACTTGGGCGAGAAGGTCACCGACGCGGTGATTACTGTGCCGGCTTACTTCAATGACGCTCAGCGCCAGGCAACCAAGAACGCCGGTAAAATCGCGGGTTTGAATGTGCTGCGGATCATCAATGAGCCTACGGCGGCGGCGCTGGCTTACGGTATGGATAAAAATGCCAACCAGACCGTGCTGGTATTTGACTTGGGCGGCGGCACCTTTGACGTATCGGTGCTGGAAGTAGGCGACGGCGTATTTGAGGTGAAGTCCACCAACGGCGACACTCACCTGGGCGGCGATGATTTTGACAAGGCGATTGTGGATTGGATGGCGGTCGAATTTAAAAAGGACTACGGCATTGATTTGCGTACTGATAAACAGGCGCTGCAGCGGCTAACCGAAGGGGCGGAAAAAGCAAAAATAGAGCTTTCCGCCACGATGGAAACCCAGATCAGCCTGCCCTTTATCACCGCTGACGCCGGCGGGCCCAAACACCTGGAGATGAAACTGACCCGGGCCAAGTTCGACGATCTGACCCATGGGCTGGTAGAGCGGTGCCGCGGTCCGGTGCAGGCGGCGCTGGCTGACGCCAAACTGACGGAAAAAGATATTGACGAAGTGATCCTGGTGGGCGGCTCGATCCGGATCCCGGCGGTGCAGAAACTGGTTAAGTCCCTGACCGGCGGCAAAGAACCACATCAGGGCGTGAACCCGGACGAAGTAGTGGCGGTGGGCGCGGCGATTCAAGGCGGCGTGCTGGCCGGGGAAGTGAAGGACGTTTTGCTGCTGGATGTAACCCCGTTATCTTTGGGGGTGGAAACCATGGGCGGCGTAACGGCTAAGGTGATCGAACGGAATACTACTATCCCGGTCCGCCGCAGCCAGGTGTTTACCACTGCCGAAGACAGTCAGCCTGCCGTGGATATCCACGTGCTGCAGGGTGAACGGGAAATGGCGCGGGACAACCGGTCCTTGGGCCAGTTTAAACTGGAAGGTATTCCGCCGGCGCCCAGGGGCGTGCCGCAAATTGAAGTTACCTTTGACATTGACGCCAACGGGATCCTGCAAGTGAGCGCTAAAGACAAGGGTTCCGGTAAAGAGCAAACCATTACCATCTCCGGTTCGACCAGCCTGGAGCAGGGAGAAATTGACCGGATGGTAAAAGAAGCCGAGGCTAACGCCGTGGAGGACAAAAAACGCCGGGAAGAAGTAGAAATCCGCAATGAGGCCGATACCTTGATTTACCAGGTGGAACGGCAGCTTAAGGATTTGGGCGACAAGGCGCCGGATCATGATAAGGGGCGTTTGGAGCAGCTGGTCAGCGAACTGCGCGCCGCTCTGCAGGAAAACGCGCCGGCAGATAAAATCCGCACCCTGAAGGGGGATCTGGAACAGGCGGCTTACTCACTGTCCCAGGCGGCCTACGCCCAGACGGGCGGCGATTGTGCCGGCGGTACCTGAGGCGGCGCCGCCAGCGCCGGTGGCGCTAAAAGCGACGACAATGTAGTGGACGCGGAATTTGAAGAAAAGTAGAGGGCCGATTAAGCCTCGGGTAGGTGAGCAATATGGCAGTAGCCTTTCAGGACTATTACAAAACATTGGGCGTTGAGCGGGGCGCCACGGAAAAAGAGATTAAAACCGCTTACCGCAAACTGGCCCGCAAATGGCATCCGGATCTGCATGCCGGCGATGACAAGCAGCAGGCCGAAGAAAAAATCAAACAGATTAACGAGGCTTACGAGGTCTTAAGCGACCAGGAAAAGCGGGCCAAGTATGACCGCATGGGCGCCAATTGGCGTGACGGCCAGGATTTCCGACCGCCGCCGGATATGGGTGATTTCAACTTTTATACTAACGCGGGCGGCGGCGGCATGGGCGGCGCCGGTGGTTTCAGCGATTTTTTTGAGATGTTTTTTGGCGGCGGGGGCGGCGCCGGAGGCCATTTTACCAGAGCCGGCCGCGGCCCTCGCCAGGGCGGCCCGGTCAAGGGTCAGGATGTGGAAGCGGAGATTGAGCTGACTTTGGAGGAAGCCTATCGGGGTGGGGAAAAACATCTGCAGTTCTCCACCCGGGAGGTCTGTCCCACCTGCGGCGGCTCCGGCGTGGACGGCCAATCTTTTTGCAGCCGGTGCGGGGGTACCGGCGCTACTGCCGGCGCTAAAACTTTGACGGTGAAAATCCCCGCCGGCGTGCGGGAGGGCAGCCGGATCCGGCTGAAGGGCCAGGGCGGCGAAGGTTATGCCGGCGGGCATAAAGGCGATCTATACATGAAAGTACACCTGCTGCCTCACCGGCAGTTCAAACTGCAAGGCGACGACCTGGAAATGGAAGTGCTGCTGCGGCCCGAGCAGGCGGTGTTGGGCGATCAGGTGACGGTGCCCACTTTGGACGGACCGGTTAAAATGAAGGCGCCGGCCGGGATTAAAGCTGGTCAGCGGCTGCGGCTGCGGGGGAAAGGCATGCCCCGCAAGGATGGCCGGGGTGACGGATTTGCCCGTATTGTCATTGACATTCCCGCCGATTTGACTGAGGCCGAGGAAAATTTGTACCGCCAGCTGGCCGAGCTAAGGAAAGGGGTGTCCTCAGGTGAGTAAATTTTACCTGCAGTTCTACTGTCACACTCCTTCCCTTGAGGAAGACGGGTGGGTGGATGTAGCCGAATTGGGCGTACATCCTGATTTGGCCCAGCAGCTGGGTGAACTGGGCATTATTGATTACCGCCGCGGTTTGATCCCGGTCCGTCAGGCGGCTCGCCTGCGCCGGGTGCTGCGTTTGCGGCGGAACCTGGGCGTCAATCTGCCGGGGGCCGCGATTATCGAAAATCTACTGGAACGGATTGATGAATTACATGATGAACTGGCCCGGCTGAAGGGCGGCCGGCCGGGGTAATTCCTAAACGGGGGGTGCATAGATGGATATTGATCGTTATACCCAAAAATCACGGGAAGCTCTTAATGCGGCGCAGCAATTGGCGGCGGAAAGAAAGCATCAGGAGGTTACGGGCAAGCACATGCTGGCGGCGCTGTTGGCCCAGTCAGATGGTATGACGCCCCGGCTCCTGGAACATGCCGGGGTAAACCCGGTTCATTTGAGTGCGGCGGTGGAGGAGATGCTGCGCCGGATCCCGTCAGTTACCGGCTACGACAGTTCGCTGCGTCTGGGCAGCGGGTTGTTCAGAGCGCTGAGCCGCGCCGAAAAAGAAGCCCAAGCGATGAAAGACGACTATGTCAGTGTGGAGCATATTCTGTTAGCCTTGTTGGAAGACGCCGGGCCGGACACCATTGGGCTGTTGCAGCGGGCCGGTTTGACCAAAGACGCCTTGCTCAATTCGCTGCGGACAGTGCGGGGCAGCCAGCGGGTGACCGGTGAAAATCCGGAAGACACATATGAAGCCTTGGAGCGTTATGGCCGTGATTTGACCAGGCAAGCCGCCGAAGGCAAGTTGGACCCGGTGGTCGGCCGGGATAACGAAATCCGCCGGGTGATGGAAATACTGTCCCGGCGCACCAAAAACAACCCGGTGCTCATTGGCGAGCCTGGGGTGGGCAAGACTGCCATTGCGGAAGGTCTGGCCCGGCGTATTGTGGCCGGCGACGTCCCCGAGGGTTTGAAAAACAAAAGACTGATTGAACTGGACATGGGCGCGCTAGTGGCTGGCGCCAAGTACCGGGGCGAGTTTGAGGAACGGCTTAAGGCCGTATTGAAGGAGGTGCAGCATTCAGACGGCCGGATTATTTTGTTCATTGACGAGCTGCATACGGTGGTTGGCGCCGGGGCGGCGGAAGGGTCCGTTGACGCCGGTAACCTGTTGAAACCAATGTTGGCTCGGGGGGAACTGCGCACTATTGGCGCCACTACCTTGGACGAATACCGCAAACATGTGGAAAAGGACGCTGCTTTGGAACGGCGTTTTCAGCCGGTTTTGGTCAACCAGCCCTCGGTGGAGGATACCATTTCCATTCTCAGGGGTTTGAAGGAACGGTATGAAGTGCACCATGGGGTGCGGATCCAGGACAGCGCTCTGGTGGCGGCGGCGGTGCTTTCTGACCGCTACATTGCCGACCGTTTTTTGCCCGATAAAGCCATCGATCTGATGGACGAATCGGCGGCCCGGCTGCGTACGGAAATCGACAGTATGCCTGCGGCCTTAGATGAAATTACCCGCCGGATGATGCAGCTGGAGATTGAAGAAGCGGCTTTGCAAAAGGAAAAAGACCAGGCTTCCCAGGAGCGGCTGGAAAAAATAAAGCAGCAGTTGGCCGAACTGCGCGGCGAATCAGACGCCATGAGCGCTCAATGGCAGGTGGAAAAGCAGGCCATTGCCCGGGTGCGGCAGCTGAAAAAAGAGATTGAGGTAACCCGCCAGGAAATTGAGCGGGCTGAGCGGGAGTATGATTTAAACCGGCTGGCCGAACTGCGCTACGGCAAGCTGAACGAACTGGAACGCCGCCTGAAGACCGAAGAAGAGACCTTAGCCGGCAAACAACAGCACGGGATGCTGTTGAAAGAGGAAGTAGACGAGGAAGATATCGCCCGGGTGGTGAGCCGCTGGACCGGGATCCCGGTGAGTAAGTTAATGGAAGGGGAACGGGAAAAGCTCATCCACATGGACGAAGAACTGCATAAGCGGGTGGTGGGCCAGGATGAAGCGGTGCAGGCGGTAGCCGATGCGGTGCTGCGGGCCAGGGCCGGGATCAAAGATCCCCATCGGCCCATCGGCAGTTTTATCTTCCTGGGCCCCACCGGAGTAGGTAAGACCGAACTGGCCCGGGCGCTGGCCCAAGTGCTGTTTGATGATGAGCGGAACATGACCAGGCTGGACATGTCCGAATACATGGAAAAACATTCGGTATCCCGGCTGGTGGGCGCGCCGCCTGGTTACGTGGGCTATGACGAAGGGGGCCAACTCACCGAAGCGGTGCGGCGCAAACCCTATTCGGTGGTTTTGCTGGATGAAATCGAAAAGGCCCATCCCGATGTGTTCAATATTCTGCTGCAGCTGCTGGACGACGGACGGCTTACCGACAGCCACGGACGCACGGTTAACTTTCAAAACACAGTGGTGATTATGACCTCCAATCTGGGCAGTCACGAGATTCTGGCCCAGCAGGAGGGGGGCGGCAGTTTTGATTCGATTAAAAACAGTGTGCTGGGCATCTTGCGGCAACACTTTCGGCCGGAGTTTTTAAACCGGGTGGATGAAGTGGTGGTCTTCCACTCCTTAAATCAGGCCCAGGTGCGGGAAATCGCCGCGCTGCTGCTGGAGCGGCTGGCTCGGCGGATTGAAGCGGGCGCCGGCATTAAAGTGGCGTGGGACGACACCGTATTGGATTACCTGGCTAACCGGGGTTATGAGCCGGCCTTTGGGGCCCGGCCGCTGAAACGGTTGATCCAGCAGGCGGTCGAGACAGCTGTCAGCCGGATGATTGTCAAGGGCGACATTGAAGCGGGAGACACCATTACCCTGGGAAGCGGCGCCGACGGCTTGACGGTGGAGAAAAAATAACGGCGCTGTTAGCCCAATAAACCAAGCTGCCGGATGTATTTTAATACATCCGGCAGCTTTGCTTTTTATTGCTTTATTTTTTGAAACACACCTATTGTTCGACACGCTTTGACATAATAATCTGGCACATTAGTTTATAATATTATCTAGTTGACGATGACAAAGAGATGTTTACATTCTATTTAAGCAAGTTGATTGTTACACCGGCTGGCGATACTACATCTAAACTGTATATTACAGTCCATTTTAGCAGTTTATCTGCTTTTTAATGTTTGTTCTAAATTGCCTTAAAGATTAGCTCTTAGTCATTTTATCTATAAATCATAAAGGTGCGTTGTTAATGGATTGCAAATCATTATGGCTCTCGGCTACCCTGCAGAAAAAAAACCTGCTGGACTGACAGAGGAAGAAGCACGGTACGCGACAGCCAATGCCATAAGGTTTTGGTTGAGTGAAAATCAAGCACAAACAGGAATCAACTACTATCAGTACTCTTTCACCAACAGGCAGAATAACCCGGGTAACATTATTGCCAAGAGTGGCTATCAAAATGTACTTGATTTCTCCGACTGGTTATTACAACAGGCGCGAAACCAGCAACCGTTGGAGCACAGTATTAACTTTTCTCCAAGGCTACTTGGAGAGACAACAAAACCGTACCCGGCGGCACATTTAGCAACGGCATGACCTATGTGGCAATTGATGTTGAGAAAGCCAGAACGGAAGGTTATAAGTTTGGTATTGCTGATTCCAGTCCCAGTAACAATTACATTGGTTACGACTACTTTGTAAGAGTTGAAGGTAACGATCTGGTCATTTACTTCGATGATTGTCTGATATCGGCGAGTGTGTCCGCTAAGGTAAATGACGAGCCCTTCACTAATGCCGACCCTTCGCATCATACTACTCTCACAAACGGTCAGGAGTTAAGACTACCGCTGCCCGCAGTCACTGATAATAACAGCAGCGGCGGTGGCGGGGTAACGGCAGTAATAGAAGGGAATGGCAATCAAAGAACTTTAACGATCACGGTAGACGGTGTAAAATATCCGAATCAGCCATGGAGCAACAATGGCAGCAGCACCTATGAATTAGGCGGGTATAAATTTAACGTAGCCATTCAGGGTAATAAAGTGAGTGATATAACAATCCTTGAGAAACCTGCTACGCCAAGCAGTCCAAGTTCGGATACACAACGGATCGTATACCTGTTCTTCCATCTGGAAAAAGGGATCACCCATTATGATACCTGGCTAAAGTAAGATAGTTTAGTATCCTGACTTTTACAGCAGATAGGTAAAAATGAGCTCGGGAAGCAAGGTAGAGCAAGCTTTCCGAGCTTTTGAATTGGCGAAAATATGTAGGGGAAGAAATACGGTTGGGGCACAATTGCTTGCATGGGTGCGCATCCAGTACGAGACGGTTCCTGACCACATGCCGGCAAACTATCAATTTTACAGCCAGTGATACCGGCAATTATAACAAAACATTTGAGTTACTGGTCAGACCCTGTGTTTGTTAGTACCCGTAGCCCAGGCCCGTAAAGTTATTAACCGTAAGCGATTTCTCGAAGAGTATGAGCGCACGGTTAA
>WQUS01000042.1 GCA_009781965.1 Bacillota bacterium
GGGCTTCGGTTTCGTATTCCACGTGGGCGGTGTTGATGGTGATGCCGCGCTCACGCTCTTCCGGGGCGTTGTCGATTTCGTCGTATTTCTTGACGGTAGCGCCCCCGACGGTGGATAACACGGTGGTGATGGCCGCGGTTAAGGTGGTCTTACCGTGGTCTACGTGTCCGATGGTGCCAATGTTTACGTGCGGTTTGGTCCGCTCAAATTTAGCTTTTGCCATGGGTTTTTATTCCTCCTTGCCGGCTTAATAACATTATGAGCCAGGTAATGTAAAACATTTTACTGGACGTATAAAAAAGAACACACTAAATTATTGCCACTAATGCCACTTTTTATTTACATCCCGGTGTAAAATACCAACATCATATTCGATAACCGATATTCGATAACCGGATGCAAAATCCTTCCCCAAAACAGAAAATATTAATTTTCTATGCCGCCATTAACGCCATTGGACAGAGAAACTTTGCCATAATTCAAATTTTTTAATGTCACCACAAAGGATTGCTCGGTTGAACGAAACAACGGCACAGCATCCTCGGGATATTGATCAATAATCTTCCTCAGACCGCTACCCCGACGCTCCATTAGTTTCAAACGGCTGAAAATGTCACAAATGACAGGATTGCGGCGAATTGACGCCACATCGTCAATATGCAAATCCTGAATTCGTTTGCCGTCCGGCATACCGCCAGGCGAAACTATCTCCAGCCGGTCATCATACATATCAATATGAATCTCGCTGCCTTGAATCATATAGTCACGGTGGACAAGTGCATTAACCAAAGCTTCATGGACTGCCTCGGACGGATAATCCGGCATCTCTAATCTGCCCGCGCCGGTCTTTCTCCATTTGACCGATGAGTTATAGCGCACGAACTTAAGACCATCCGTAAGCAATGATACAGCGTTACTCTGGAACTCGTCACTGTCAAGGGCGTCCAGATATAAGCCGCCTTTTTTCAGCCCGTTCCAACGGGTGCAGAAAACACGTGACTGATATATCGGGCATTGGTCGGCAAACAACGCACCAACGAAAGTCAGCACATCACCGTTAGATAACATGCCAAAGGAATGGTAATCTCTTGGCTTATCAATGGCAAGGCCTGTCTTTTGCTTGTAAGTTGCCTCGAACAGCGTGTAGCTGTAATCCGAGAAACGATACTTCGTTTCAAGAGCATCAACTTTCATCTAAACGCGCCTCCGAAGACAAAAATCACTCATGTAAAAATACCTTGATGTTGATTTTCAGCCAGTTGCCAAGCATTTCTTTTTTGGTTATCCGTGCAAAGAGCAATTTTCCTGCCGATTCTTTTTTGCCTGTATTAGCTCAACTTTTCGTTTCAGCCGCAAAATTGCACACTCGATTTCATAAGCCTTATATTCAAGCGCACCGACACTAAGCATATATGCCATTTCGATATTTTTGCACTCTTGATAGAGTAGGTTGTCCCTTTCAAGTACGAACATTGATAGTTCAGTGCGCAATTTTTCAACCTCGGTTTTTAACTTTTCAAAATCAGGGTGGAGGATTATTATGTTGTCTGGAATATCATTCACTTTTCTTATCCTCCTCGTCGTCCTGTCCCTACAATTATTAAATTCAAAGCACTACCCCAAAAGGCTGCAAGGCAAAAGGCCCAAGACTGCAAATTTGATACTATTCAGTGTTTGTTGGTACTCAAAGTGAATACGGCACGCAAAACTATTAACCGTAAGCGGTTTCTCGGCGAGCATGAGCGCACGGTTTATTGTTTTGTGCCGGATGGTGCTGAACAGTAACGCAAATTTCCGTAAATACAAGACTTTCAGAGATAACAAAACCACCTATCAATAAAAAATATTTTATCAATAGATGGTATTTAATCTGGTAGCGGCGCAGGGATTTGAACCCCGGACACTGCGGGTATGAACCGCATGCTCTGACCATCTGAGCTACGCCGCCATTGCAATGTTCCCATTTCGAACCTCGAATGACAAGATTGGAGCCGCTAACCGGGGTTGAACCGGTGACCTCATCCTTACCAAGGATGCGCTCTACCTCCTGAGCTATAGCGGCATTTGGTTGCGGGGGGGGGATTTGAACCCCCGACCTTCGGGTTATGAGCCCGACGAGCTGCCAGCTGCTCCACCCCGCGTCAACGTTTTCTATTGTACCATATTTTAAATCTTTGCACAAACCCTAAATACAAATTGTTTGGGGAAAGTGGTGGAGAGGGCAGGATTTGAACCTGCGAAGGCGTCGCCAACAGATTTACAGTCTGCTCCCTTTGGCCACTCGGGAACCTCTCCGGATTAACAAATATTGTTCATTAAACATTAATGAACCAACAAGATAATCCCAAAACATAAGTCACACCCGGCTAGAGCCGGGTTAATGCTGGAGCCGGCGATGGGACTCGAACCCGCAACCTGCTGATTACAAATCAGCTGCTCTGCCAATTGAGCTACGCCGGCATAGCGGCGTTAATAATTATATGCGATCTGCGCCAGGATGTCAACCGCCGCCACTCCCCAAAATCCTGGTTTATTTACAATTTACAATCGTTACTGGTCAGACCCTGTGTTTGTTAGTACTCATAGCCCAGGCACGCAAAACTATTAACCGTAAGCGATTTCTCGAAGAGCATGAGCGCACGGTTAATA
>WQUS01000043.1 GCA_009781965.1 Bacillota bacterium
AGTTATTAACCGTAAGCGATTTCTCGAAGAGTATGAGCGCACGGTTAATAACTTTACGGGCCGGCTCGATGCGAAAGCAGTAACGTGTGACCAGTAACAACCTGTAGATAATTAAACGCTCCAGGTTACTTTACTGTTGTACTACTATATGTTATAGTAGTACAACAGTAAAGCAGTTCTATCAAAATCAATGGTGCGTGATCAAATTGCAGCTGTTGTCCAATATCGAAGCCATTTTACTCAGCATCGTCAATGAAAAACCATCTTACGCCTATGAAATTGACAAGGTTATTGAAAACCGGGACATGAGAAGATGGGCCAGGGTGGGGGTAGCTTCGATTTACCAGGTCTTAAAGAGGTTAGAGGAAAGGCAATTAGTATATTCGAAAAAGGAACAGGAGTGTAAAATGCCGGAAAGGAACCGCTACTACATTACGGAACAGGGGCAAACGGCCCTTACCGAAACGGCGAAAAAACTTCTTTCCGAACTGGAGTGGTATTACCTGGATCTTAATGTGGGCCTGGAAGCCTCGGATTTGATGACTGCCGGGGAAATGGCGCATTGTTTAACCAGAAGGCTGGCCAAGGTGCGAGCGAACCAGGCCCGCTTAAAACAAATTTATCTGGAGCAAGACACTACCGTTAAGAAAAAGCTGGTCATTAAAAACCAAATTTTATTCCGTCAGGCAGAAGAAAACTTCCTAAAGGAATTTCTTAAAGAGCTGCGCCAAAACATGAACGCTGATTAACCACTGGCACAGCCGACAAAATAATGCCAACCAATATTTCAACCAAGGAGGTGGACAGAGATGTACTTAAACGACTTTGAGTATTTTGCCCCCCAAACCTCAGCCGAAGCGCTCAGTTTAGCGGCCCGCCTGGGCAGCAAAGCCAAAATACTGGCCGGCGGCACCGATCTGCTGATTATGATGAAAGAGAAAATACTCAAACCGGAATGCTTGATTAATATTAATGACATCCAGGAGTTTAAGACTATCTCGTACGTACCGGGCCAGGGAGCTGTCATCGGCGCAGCCGTAAAAATTTCCGCACTGGAACATGACAGTTTGATTAAGGACAAATATTTTGCCCTGCATCAAGCGGCCGGAGAACTGGGCTCGGCTCAAGTAAGGGCCATGGCCACCGTCGGAGGCAATAGCTGCCATGCCTCGCCGGCCGCGGAAACCCCGCCCCCCCTGGCCGCTTTGGGCGCCAGGGTAGTGATCTGCAGCAGCGCCGGCGAAAAAGAAATGCCGGTGGAAAAATTCATCCTGGGGAACCGTAAAACCGCGCTTGGGGAAGGCGAGCTCCTGACCAAATTCATTTTGCCCGAACCGGCGCCCAGATCCGCCAGCCGCTATGCCTACATCGGTCTCAGAGACGCCATGGAAATTGACGCCGTCAATATGGCTGTTAACCTGGTGCTGGAAGAGGATTGCCGGACCGTCAAAAACCTTAAGCTGGTGATGGGTTCGGTTTCCCCGGTACCCCTGGTGGCGGAAAAAATCCCGGGGATCCTGATCGGCAAAGAGTTGACTGACGAATTATTGGCCCAAGCCGCCCAAGCAGCCTGTGATGAAGCCAAACCCATTTCCGATATCCGGGCTTCGGCGGAGTACCGGCGGGAAATGGTGGCCGTGCTGACCCGCAGGGTACTTAAACAAGCATTCCATGCCGCAGCCGGCTTAAAGGAGGCGTAACCGGTGAAACAATTAATTGAGCTGGAAATTAACGGCCGGATTTATGAAATACCCGTTAGCCCCAAGGATTTACTTGTTGACGTGGTCAGGAAAAAAGTAGGCCTTACCGGCACCAAAAAGGGCTGCGGCCAGGGAGACTGCGGCGCCTGCACCGTTTTGCTCGACGGCGAGCCGGTATTGTCTTGCATTACGCTGGCCATTGCCTGTCAGGGCAAGAAAATCACCACTATTGAAGGACTGGTAGCGGAAGATGGTACGCTGCATCCCATTCAACAATCCTTTGTGGAGCACGGCGCCGTACAGTGCGGTTTTTGCACGCCGGGCATGATTCTGAGCTCGAAAGCGCTGTTGGACAAAAACCAACAGCCTACCGAATTGGAAATCAAGCGCGGTATCGCCGGCAACATTTGCCGCTGCACCGGTTATAAGCGCATCGTCGAAGCAATCAAAGCCGCCGGCGACACCCTCGCCTCCGGGGAGGTGAAGTAATGGGCAATCCAAACTTTACCCAGGTAGGCAGAAGTGTGCCGCGGGTAGACGGTCCCGCAAAGGTTAAGGGTGAGGCGATTTATACCGACGATATGGTGCTGCCGCGCATGGCTTATGGCAAAATCAAGCGCAGCCCGTACGCCCATGCCCTGATCAAAAAAATTGATTACAGTAAAGCTCTGGCCTTACCGGGCGTTCTAACGGTGATCACCGGGGAAGAGGCGCCCAACAAGTGGGGTATTGTGCCGCAAACAGCCAACGAAGTAGCTTTGGCCGTAGGCAAAGTGCGCTACCACAATGAGGGCGTGGCCGCGGTGGCCGCCATTGATGAGGAAACCGCCGAAGCCGCCCTTGATTTAATCGAGGTGGAATACGAGCCGTTGCCGGTGCTGCTGGATCCCCAGGAATCTATGCGGCGGGCAAATGAAGTTAAAATCCATGACGATGCGCCGGAGAATATTTTGCACAGCGGCGATCAGCTGTTTGGCGATCCGGACCAGGCCTTTGCCGCATGTACCTATATCTTGGAAAGGGAATTCCACACCTCTTACGTCAATCACGCCTTTTTGGAACCCCAAACGGCACTGGCCAGTTACGACGTCCAAAACGATAAACTGCAGTTATGGTCAAGCACCCAGGTGCCCCATTACCTGCACCGTCAGCTTTCCATTGTCATGGAGATGCCGATGAATAAAATCCGCGTCACCGTGCCGGCCGTCGGCGGCGCTTTCGGCGGCAAAGGCGAAGCCAGCCCGGCTGATTTTTGCGCCGCCCTGCTGTCCAGGAAAACCGGCCGGCCGGTCAAAGTGACTTATGAGCGCAGTGAAGTGTTTGCCACCAACAAAGGCCGGCATCCCTGTCAGATCAAAATGAAAATCGGCCTGAACAAGGACGGCTACATTCAAGCCGTTGATTTTGACAATACTATGGACGGCGGCGCCTACGCCGGCTGGGGCATGGTGGTAATGTTCTATACCGCATCCATGATCCATCTGCCCTACAAAGTGCCCAACGCCCACGCCCGGGTAAGACGGGTTTACACCAATAAGCCCACCTGCGGCGCCATGCGCGGTCTCGGCGGCATCCAACCCAGGTACGCCATGGAATGCATGCTGGACGAGATGGCGGAAATGATGGGCGTCAGCGCTTATGAGCTGAAAATGAAAAACGCCGTGGAGTCCGGCTATCGCAGCGTCAGCAACCTGCACGTGCCCCACTCCGAATATAAAAAGTGCCTGCAGACAGCGGTGGAAAAATCAGGCTACCTGGAGAAACACGGTAAACTGCCTTTCGGTAAAGGCATCGGCCTGGCCGGCGGATATTATATTTCCGGCACCGCCTACACCCTCTACCAGGCTTATAAACCCCATACCACGGTACTGATCCGGGTGGATACCGAGGGCGGGGTGACTGTGCACTGTGCGGCCGCCGAAATCGGTCAGGGCTGCAACACCGTCATGGCGCAAATGGCCGCCGAAGCGTTGGGTATAAGATTTGAAGACGTGCATGTGGTCTCGGGGGATACCGAACTGGGCACCTTCGATCTGGGCAGCTTTGCCAGCCGGCTGACCTATGCCGCCGGAGCGGCCATTAAAGAGGCCGCCGCCGAAAT
The DNA here is from genome assembly GCA_009781965.1 of Bacillota bacterium. Taxonomy (GTDB): domain Bacteria; phylum Bacillota; class Desulfotomaculia; order Desulfotomaculales; family Desulfallaceae; genus BRH-c8a. The sequence continues at coordinate 3,802 of WQUS01000043.1, forward strand.
CAACCTCAAACTTAAAGAAACAGCCGCCGGCATGGTGGGCTGCCGGGCCGATCAGCTTGAAATCAAGGACGGCCGGTTCTGCTCCATCTTTGAGCCCAGAAAGAACATTGAGTGGGAAAAGGTAGTCGACCTTTACACCAACAGCGTCGGCACCCTGGTGGGTACCGGCCACTTCTCTCCGCCGCGGTTAAAAGGGATTGACCTGACCCGCGGCAAAAGAGTCCAGGGCGCCAATATCGGTCACTCACCCACCTTCGGTTTCAGCAGTCAGGTCTGGGAAGTGGACGTGGATTTGGAAACCGGCAAAATCAGAGTGGAACGGGTCACCGAAGCCGGGGACTGCGGTCAGGCGGTTAATCCCATGAGTGTGGACGGGCAAGTGGAGGGCTCCATTATGTTTGCCATGGGCCAGGCCCTGTATGAAGAAATGAAGGTGGACGACCAGGGCAAAATGATTAACGCTTCTCTGCATGATTACAAGGTGCCGACGGCTATGGAACTGCCGGAAATGAACACTACGATCGTGGACAGTTACGACCCGACGGCGCCCTTCGGCGTGAAGGAATCGGGGGAAGGGCCGGTCCAGCCCACCATCCCGGCCATCACAAACGCCATCTATGACGCCATCGGGGTGAGGTTTACCGAGCTGCCCATTACGCCGGAAAAGGTGCTGCAAGCTTTAAAAGAAAAGAATTCCCGCTAAGAGGATAACCAGACCGGCACAGACGTCCCGTAAAAGGGCGCCAGGATAAAAATGTTTATTCCATTCGGCAGGGTAAAATATTATCCTGCCGAATATTCTAACACTAGGTTACTGCTTTCGCACCATCCGGCACAAAATTATTAACCATGCGCTCATGCTCTCCGAGAAATCGCTTCCGGTTAATAATTTTGCGACCTGGGCTTTGAGTAGCAATGAACAATAGTATCGCGCGTTACTGTTCAGCACCGAGCCGGTACGCAAAACTATTAACCGTGAGTAGCAACAAAAGGGTTAATCCGCTTTTAACCCATTGTTTAACCTGCCTTCCATGCTTTTAAGCGATTTAGTTTCCGCTTGGACTCCTTTATAATTTTTATAAAATTAGCATAATTAGTGCTTAAAAGAACAAGAGTAAGTTTCCGGATTATTGCGGCTAAGCAAAAAAGTTATTTAGAGGGGATAATTAATGAGGTATGCAGAGACAGGATACCATTTGGAGATTGATTTAACGCGCGGCAATATTGAAAAAGTGGAGACCGACCCGGCCAACACCGAGCTTTATCTTGGGGGTGTAGGTACCAACGCTAAAATCATTTGGGATCGGGTTCCGCCGGAAACAGATCCCTTTTCGCCCGATAATTTATTGATCTTCAGCGCCGGTCTTTTATGCGGCACCCCGGCTACCGGCAGCAACCGCACCATGGTTAGCGCCATATCCCCCCAAACCAAGTTGTTTGCTTATTCCATGATGGGCGGATTCTGGGCGCCGGAATTGAAATTTGCCGGCTATGATAAAGTGATCCTGCGGGGCAAGTCGCCTAAGCTGGTTTATATCTGGATCCATAATGACCGGGTGGAAATACGGGACGCCTCTCATTTGCAGGGCAAGGGTTCCGTCGAGGTGCAGGATTTAATCAAACAGGAACTGAACGAACCGGACGCTCAGGTGGCCGCCATCGGCCTGGCCGGCGAAAACAAAGTTTACTTCGCTTCCATCGAGCAGGGCAGATCCAGCTGCAGCCGCCAAGGATTAGGCGCCGTGATGGGCGATAAAAATGTCAAAGCCATTGCCGTGCGGGGTACGAAAGACATTAATCTCGCCAAACCGGATGAATTTATCAAACTGATCAATGAAGTTTTGGAATATATCAAATGGCGCAACGCCAATCCCATTCCCAATTACATGCCCATTTTAGCCGGACTTGGCTCACCCCAAGAGATGAAGCACGACGACGAAAAGTGGCATACGGAAAACTTTGTCTGGGGCAATGCCCGCTACCGGAGAAAAGGCTTTTGGAACGATGAGATTGCCGCCGATTGGAAAGAAACCATGGAAACTATGCAACGGCGTCTGATCAGCTGCTTTAATTGCCCGATGAAATGCGGGGCCACCATTTCGCCCCCCGGTCAGCCGACCTATATGATGAAGTGCTTCACCAAGCTCACCTATACCATGGCCGCCTTCGCCGATCTGGAGTTTGGTCTGGGGATCGCGCAAAGCGCCACTGAGTATGGAGTAGACGGCTATTCCGCTCCCCAGGTGATGGCATTCGCCATTGAGCTTTTGGAAGCCGGCATCTTAACCGAGCAGGATTTTCCCGGCATGCCCTCCGATACCGAAGGCAGATTTCATTGGCTGCTGGACAGGATCGTCCGGCGGGAAGGGATCGGCGATATACTGGCCAACGGCACCTACTGGGCGGCCGAACAAATTGGCAACGGCGCCCAGGCATACGCTCATAACAATATCAAGAAACATGAGCAGCTGCCGCTTAAATTAAGCATGCTGGACCCTATTTACTACCTGATGTACTGCACCAACGAGAAAATAACCATCACCCAAATTGAAGGGAACTTCCCCCAGGCGCCCTTTGCCACCAGGGAAGAGAGCGAGGCTTTTGTCAGCAACTGGATCCAGGCGCCCAATGAAAGGATTAAACAATACGTGGTGGATTGGGAGCCGCGGATGGCCCCTTATTACCCGACCCCGGACATGTGCTGTGAAATCGTAGACTGGATGGAAAGGATGCACTATATCGATGACGCGCTCGGTATGTGCGCCGGCTTGTCGGCTTTCCCGTTAAAGCCCCCTTACCATATCCATAATTACCCGCTGCTCATTGCGGCGGCCACCGGGATGGAAATGGACGAAGAGAAACTGATCAAAACCGTGGCCAGATACCGCAACCTGGTGCGAGCAAATAATATTATCCGGGGCATGCGCCGGGCAGACGAAGTGCCGCCGGAAGACCATTGGAAAAAGAGATTTCCCGAGCTGGAAAAGGAATTGCTGGACAAATATTATCAGTTCAAAGGCTGGAATAACGACGGCGTGCCGACCAAAGAAACTCTGCACGACCTGAATTTGGATTACGTCGCCGAAGAATTCGAAAGAAGAGGGATCTACTCGGAAACACCTTCCTATGAACTCCCGGCGTCCCAAGAGGCGGAGGTATAAACGTGGCTAAAAAAATCATTAAAACCATCAAAATTGACGCCGACAAATGTAATGGCTGCCGGGCCTGCGAAGTAATTTGCGCCGCTTTTCACGCCAGCCCCAAATACAGCGGGGTAAATCCGGCCCGCTCCCGGATCAAACTGATTCGCGATCCAATCAAGGACATGTTTATTCCGGTATATGCCGGCGAGCTGGCTACGGCCGAATGTATGGGGCGCGATAAATATATCATTGACGGCAAGGAATACGGCGAATGTGCCTTTTGCAGAGCTTCCTGCCCATCCCGGGCCACTTTTAAAGAACCTGATTCCGGGCTCCCGCTCAAATGCGATATGTGCGAAGGGGAAGAAACGCCGCTGTGCGTCAAGTGGTGCCTGGAGGAAGCGTTGATTTACGAAACCAGGGAAGAGGAAGCCGACGAAGAACCCAAACCGGACGAGATCGAGCAGAGCCTGCAATCCCTGGTGGACAAACATGGCTTGGAAAAACTGGTGGATACCCTGGCCAGAATGGCGGAGAAGGAGTAGTTCGAGGTTCGAGGTTCGAAGTTCGAACCTCAAGATCAGATTTAAGAATGAAAGAAGGATTGTTGTGGATATAGAAGCCCCCATTAAAGAAGTCATCGAAGAGATCAAAGAGAGCGGTGGGGATGCAGTCAAATTCTGCTATCAATGCGGAAAATGCGATACTGTCTGTCCCTGGAACAGAGTAAGAACCTTCAGCATGCGCAAACTGATCCGCGAAGCCACCT
>WQUS01000044.1 GCA_009781965.1 Bacillota bacterium
GTCAGACCAGTAACGTTTGTTAGTACCCGTAGCCCAGGCCCGTAAAGTTATTAACCGTAAGCGATTTCTCGAAGAGTATGAGCGCACGGTTAATAACTTTGGGCCGGATGGTGCAGAACAGTAACGTGTGACCAGTAACCAAATAGCGGCGGCGCAAAAGTATTATTTGCATTTTCACCTGCCTTTGTAAGATAATTAAGGTAGGCTTGAGCACTTTTTACATCAGAAAGGATGGAGAAGATGGGAACTTATCGGATAGCGGTACTGGCCGGAGACGGAATCGGGCCTGAAATAACAACGGAAGCCGCTAAAGTATTAAAGGAAGTGGGCCTTAAATTCGGCCACCAGTTTGAGTTTAAGGAAGGTCTGGTGGGAGGAGCGGCGTACGATGCGGTTGGCCATCCGCTGCCCCAGGAGACGCTGGACCTGTGCTATAACACTGACGCCATCCTGCTGGGCGCCGTGGGAGCGCCCCAGTATGACGATCTGCCGGTGCATCTGCGTCCCGAGGCCGGCGCGCTGCTGCCCTTGCGCAAGGAACTGGGTTTATACGCCAACCTCAGACCAGCCAAAGTATTTGAGGCCCTGGTTAACGCCTCCACCCTCAAGGCGGAGGTGGTATCCGGATTGGATCTGATGGTGGTCCGGGAATTGACCGGCGGTCTCTATTTCGGCAAAAAAGGCAGAGAGCCGCTGCCCGGCGGCGGGCAACGGGTTTATGACACCCTTGAGTATACCACCCCGGAGATTGAGCGGATCGTCAGGCTGGCCTTTGATATGGCCATGAAAAGGCGCAAAAAGCTTACTTCGGTGGACAAGCATAATGTCCTGGAATCCTCCCGCCACTGGCGGGAAGTGGTCGTCAGTATCGCGCCGGACTACCCGGAAGTGGAGCTGGACCATATGTATGTGGACAACTGCGCCATGCAGCTGGTGAAGAACCCCAACCAGTTCGACGTAATGGTAACGGAGAATACCTTTGGCGACATCCTAAGCGACCAGGCTTCCATGCTGACCGGTTCTTTGGGCATGCTGCCTTCCGCCAGCATTGGCGGCAAAACCGGACTTTACGAGCCCAGCCACGGTTCCGCGCCCAAATACGCCGGCCAAGGTTTGGCCAACCCCATTGCCACCATCCTGACCGCGGCCATGCTGCTGCGCTATTCGCTGAACCTGGAAACAGAAGCTGCGGCTATCGAACAGGCGGTCAGCGGCGCTTTATCCCGCGGTTTGCGGACCAGAGACATTATGGAGGGCGGCAACTGCACCCAGTTATCTACGTCGGAAATGGGTTCGGCAATAGCCGAGCAAGTCAAAAACAGTTAAGCATATACAATAGAACTGCTGAAACGGAATGTTTAAAGGAAGTGGATTGCTTGCCAAAGAAGAAAAACAAGCCGGAAATTATCATTACGCCATCCGGACATGAAGTGGATAAAGACCTGGCTAAAGTGCCGATCAAAGTTTCCCCGCCGCTTCAGGCGCTGCTGGCCAACCAGATGGAACTGATTGAAATGGCCGAGGGTAAAGCATCCCGGAACCTGGTGTTTATTGAGCAGCACAAACTGGAAATGCTGCAGTTTGAGGAGGAAGTAGCCGGCGCTTTTTCTGTTTATCTGGGCAAAAGAGAGAAAGCCAGGGAAAAACGGCTGGAAAAACCGTCTCCGGCGCCGGACCTTGCAGCGGCGGATGTTGACGCGGCAGACGGTTGGGCGCAAATGGACCGGTCTGATCTCGCCGACAGGGATGATTATAGTGCCCCGCCCTTCGAGACTTTACCTGCCGATGATATTATATTTGGGGCGGAGCCGGCCGGCTTGCCATCGTCTAAATATGAAGCCAGGCGTCCCGCCGGTGCACCGTATCATGATGAACCGTCCCATGAAGAAGCCGACGTGCGCCGGATTGCCCTGGGAGCTGCCATCAAAGCGCTGCAGGCTTTTCTGAACCGGGAATTATCCGAAGCGGAAATGCAGTCCCTGGAAGCGCAAGTCGACGCTTATCTGGAGTAACGATATGCTGAAACCAATACCGGATTATCTGGAGCATAACCTGAAAATTATTTTTGTGGGCTATAACCCCAGCATCCGTTCCGGTGAAACCGGGCGTCATTTCGCCAACCCGAACAACAGGTTCTGGACCATTTTGCACCAAGCCGGGCTGACGCCGCGCAAATACGCCCCCGAGGAAGACCATACCCTGTTAAAGCTGGGTTACGGCCTGACCAATATTGTCCCCCGCCCCACCAAGGCGGCCGCTAATATCACCGACCCGGAATACCAGGCGGGCCAAGCGGAACTGCACCGTAAAATTAGTGCTTACCGTCCCCTGGTGGTTTGTTTTGTAGGCAAAGGGGTCTATGAAAAATACAGCGGGCGGCGGAACATTGCCTGGGGTAAGCAGGAGCCGCAGCTGGTGCCGGGAGTCATTGATTATGTCGCTCCTTCCTCCAGCGGCTTGGTGCGCATGAAACTGGATCAGGTGGTGGATATTTTCAGCGGTTTGCATAAACTTATTAATCCCATCCAGGTGGCCGTGATCGGCGGCGGAGCCGCCGGACTCACCGCCGCCATCGCCGCCGCCGGCGCGGGCGCCAAAGTAACGGTGCTGGAACGGCTGGACAGAGTAGGCAAGAAGATTCTGGCCACCGGCAACGGCCGGTGCAATCTAAGCAACACGGATCTGACGCTGGACCATTATCATGGCGTCAATCCCCGGTTTGCCCACAGCGCCCTGAGCCGGTTTGACTTTGCCCGCACCATGGCTTTCTTTGAATCTTTGGGAATCGCCTGGCAGGCGGAGGAAGACGGCAAGGTCTTTCCCATGTCCGAACAAGCTTCCAGCGTGCTGGATGTGCTGCGCTATCGAATCAATGATCTGGGGGTCGAGGTGCGCTGCTCAGCCGGAGTAAGTACAATTAAGGGCCGGGAAGGGGATTTTACCCTGGAGCTTGCCGACGGCGACCAAGTCAGCGCCCAGCGGGTGATTATTGCCACCGGAGGCCGGGCGGCCCCGAACCTTGGTTCCGACGGCAGCGGCTACAGTCTGGCCCGCCAGCTCGGCCACAGCGTAGTCGAGCCCTTCCCCGCCCTGGTACCGTTAAAATTAGCCGCCGGTTTTTTAAAAAGCATCTCCGGCGTCAAGTTTACCGGCAGCGCCACCGTGCTGGCCGGGGACAGGCCAATCAAAACGGCCGCGGGAGAAATACTGTTTACCGATTACGGCATCTCCGGCCCGCCGATCCTGGCCTTGAGCCGCGTTGCCAGCGAGTATCTGCACAAAAGCGAAGTTTGGTTAAAATTAAACCTGTTCAGTGCTATGTCCGCTGACGAACTGCGGCAGCTTGTGGACCGGCGTCTGGAAACCCAGGCGGCCAAAAGCCTGGCCTTCAGCTTCGTGGGCTTGATTAACAAGCGCCTGATTCCCGTATTACTCAAGGAAGCGGAGATTAAAGATCCGCGCAAACCGGCGGGACAGCTTACCGGCGCCGAAAGAGAAGCAGTGCAAACTATTCTGCAGGACTGGCGCTTTCAAGTCAGCGGCGCCAGAGCCTGGCCTTCGGCCCAGGTCACTGCCGGCGGAGTCAATGTGTCGGAGGTGGACCCCAAAACCATGGCCTCCAAACTAACGCCCGGTATTTATTTTGCCGGCGAACTGATGGATATAGACGGCGATTGCGGGGGATATAATTTACAGTGGGCCTGGTCTTCCGGTTTTATAGCCGGCGAAAGCGCGGCGACGGAGCAGAAAAAAATATAATTTATCAACAAGGTTAATCCGGACGGATAGAGAAAAAGTTCTCCGAGGGAGGGGAAAAATATGTCCGGTTGTGGAAGTTGCTCGTCCTGCAACAGCAGCGACAAGGGCAAGGAGTATAAAAACCAGCTTGGCCAATCGGCGGTCAAATGCACCCTGTGCGAGCAGGAAATTGTTTTTGAAAAACTGCCGAAGAGCGGCAAGGTAAGATGCGAGCAGTGCGACACCGTGATTCAGGTGATTCCGCTGCTGCTGCACTAATGATCAGGCCAAATCTTTGCGCTGCATTGCTGCAATTAAAGTTACTGCAAGTAAAGTTACTACAATTAAAATTGCAACAATCGAAATTACTGCAATCGAAATTACTGCAATCGAAATTACTACAAAGGTGGGAATGTAACTATGGCGACACAAAAAGCTGTCATTAGCACGGCCAAGGGTGATATTGAGCTGGAATTGCATCCGGAGCAAATGCCCATCACGGTGGAAAACTTTCTCAAGCTTACCGACGCCGGTTTTTACGACGGCCTGACCTTTCACCGGGTGGAACATTGGGTGACCCAGGGCGGCGATCCCAAAGGCAACGGCACCGGCGGCCCGGGGTGGACCATTAAGCTGGAGACCCACCCGGACCTGAAGAACGTGCGCGGCGCCTTGGCCATGGCCCGGTCCGCCAACCCCGATTCGGCCGGTTCCCAGTTTTATATTCTTAAGACTGACGCTTCCTGGCTGGACGGCCAGTACGCCGTATTTGGCATGGTTACCTCCGGCATGGATGTGGTGGATCAACTGGAGATTGGCGATCAAATAAATTCCGTCAAGAGAGCGTAAACGCCGAAAATTTTGTTACTGGTCACGCGTTACTGGTCAGTGCCCGCCCGGCCAAGTAAAACAACTGCCGTTCGCTCATAAGCATCCGCTAAATCGCTCGCGGCAGTTGTTTTACTTGGCCTTAACTGAGGTGGTATGACCAGTAACAAAATTTTAAAGGAGCCGGATCTTGTAATTTTTTGCTCTTCAGATGCGGCTCTTTTCTTTGGCCAGGCGGGCAAACTGCTCTCCTTTATCCGCCGGGGGCGTGTACGGGGTCGGACGGCGGTACATTTTCATCGCTTCATAGGGACAGGCGCCGGCGCAGACGCCGCAGCCGATACACCTGTCTTTATCGATCAGCGGGATTTCATCTCGGCCGTCCGTCTGCATAGTGATGGCGCTAATGTGACACACTGCGGCGCAAGTGCCGCAACCCAGGCAGCTCTCCCTTTCCGGAGCGGGAATAAAGTTACTGGGCTGGGCCGCCGGGATGCCGGTTTCATTGATGGTGCGCAGTACCTGGCAGCAGCAGCCGCAGCAGTGACAAATATAAGCGGGATTTTTCATCACATTGTCGCCCAGATGCACCAAACCCATTTTTTCCGTGCGATCCAGCACCCGCAGCATCTCGTCCACCGAAGCCGGTTTGGCCAGTCCCCGGCTGATCAGCCACTTGGCGCTGTTGCCCAGGGAGGTGCAAACGTCCTCTACCGGCGCGCCGCAAGCTTCCCCCAGATGTTGAGCCTTGTGCCGACAGGAGCACATCCCCAGGGAACCGCCGCCAGACTGCCTGATCAGCGCCGAAGCCTTTTCGTAATCCAACACTTCCGTTTCCACCAGGGCGGGAATCAGACGCTCGTAGACCAAAGCCTTGAACATCTTGGTGCCGCTGCCGAAGAATTCCCGCCGCACTTCGCCATGAGCAAAGTACCGGTTAAACAGTCCGGCCAGCTCCCGCATATCCTGGTTTTCCCCTACCCGCATAAAGGTGTACTCAAAAAAACCCACCACCATAGGCGCCAGCATAAACAAAACGCCATCCCGCCTGGGCAGATCAAGCACCAGCCCCTTTTGGCACATTGACTCCAGGATCCCCTGCAGCTCATTTTCCCCAATCCCTGTGATGGCGGAGATTTTACTCAGCGGCATGGGCAGCATGGGGAACTTGCCGCCCACCTCGGCTTCGGCGGCGGAATAAAGACGGTGAAGAATTTCCAGCAGCGTTTCGTTCAGCGGCGCCCCCACCGGATTTTTATGCAGGCGTTCCGCCAGAGCGCGGTAAACCTCTTCTTTGGCGTTAACAATATGGCCCATTAATACCAACTCCCGTCAGTAAAACTGATTTAGTTAATCATCTATCTAACCGCCCCTTCTGTCAAGTTTTGATCACGGAAACAATATCATCTCTATTTTGGTCCGTTACTGGTCACACGTTACTGCTTTCGCATCGAGCCGGCCCGCAAGACTATTAACCATGCGCTCATACTCTCCGAGAAATCGCTTACGGTTAATAGTCATGCGGGCCGTATTCACTTGGAGGATCAACAAACACTGAACAGTTACAAATTGCCCAAACCAGGCAGGATCTGCCTCCCTGCCGGAGAATAACAAAAAAACAGACAAAAAACATCCCGTTTGGCGCTAAGTTTTGGCGCCCCAATTTTTTGAAGTTAAAGAGGAGTATCTGATGCGACGACTGCTGACAGTGCTGACCATAAGCATGATTCTACTGGGGAGTTTTTTCAATCCCGCCCTGGCCCAACAACCGCCAAACCCCATCCCGGTATTGCTTGACGGGGCGCCAATTACCATGGACAGCCAGCCGGTAATCCTGGACGGGCGCACCTTTGTCCCCTTCCGCGCCCTGGCCGAAGCGCTGGGCGTAAATGTCTCCTGGGACGGAACAACCCAAACAGTGCAGGCTGATGACGGCACAAACGCCATCCGGCTGCAAATCGGCAGCAATACCGCTTACCGCAATGAAGCGCCGGTGGCCTTGGACGCCCCGCCGTTGATTACCGGGGGCAGGACCTTGATTCCGCTGCGGTTTTTCAGCGAGGCTTTTGACTGCCAGGTGGCTTGGGACGGCGCGGTAAAAATAACCTCCCCCCAGCGCCGGAAGGAAATGTATATCACCGCTTTTTACGCCTTGGGCGATCCGAATACCAGCAGCTGGACCAATCTGTTCGGCGTCCCCTACCCGGACGCCGGCCAGGGCAGAACAGCCCAGGTCAGCGAGCTGGCCCTGGGCTGGTACAGTCTGGATGAAACAGGCGGTCTGCTGACTCAAAGCAGTCAAAACTGGCTGCGTCCCGACGGTTGGGAAGATGTGCTGGAAACCGCCGGGCAATACAACCTCAAAACAGAAATGGTCGTGCAATTGGCTGACGGTAAAGGCGCCCTGACCGGGCTTTTAGCCAGCAACGACGCCATGCAAAACAGCATCGACGCCATCGCGGCGGAAGCGGCATTATATAACGGCGTCAACCTGGACTTCGAGGGGCTGGGCTATTCGCAAACCGGAACGGCGCTGGAAGCAGTGCGCCAAAGCTTCAACCAGTACGTGGACCGGCTGGCCCAAGCACTGCACGCCAACGGCAAAACCCTTACTTTGACCCTGCAAGCCCCCAACAGCTCTTTTAAAGGATACGACTACCAAACTCTGGGCCGGTACGCCGACCGGATCATCATCATGGCTTACGATTACGGCGCCAAACCGGAGCCGAACGAACTGGTGGCCCAAGCGGCGGAAATGGCCATAGCGGCCGTCCCGCCGGCCAAGCTCAGCCTGGGCGTCTCCATCCCCAGCGAAACCGAGTCCAGCCTGGCCGACAAAATTGCCATCGCCAAACGCTACAAGCTGGGCGGCATTTCCCTGTGGCGGTTGGGACTGCTTTCCGATCAGATGTGGGAAAGGCTGGCGGCAACGGTAACGGTCCAAAAATAAATAGCCTCGCATCAAAAACAGCGTCCCGCGGGACGCTGTTTTTGATGCTTTACGAGAAGTCGAACAAAATCCAAACCTTTGGATTTTGACCGAAATACGAACAAAAATAAAATCCAAACCTTTCAAGGAAACACCGCGTAAGCATTGCGTTCCTGCTACAAAAGGTTTGGATTTTGTTCATTACAC
>WQUS01000045.1 GCA_009781965.1 Bacillota bacterium
CGTAAACCAGCGGCAGATCGATTTGTTAAAGAGCTTTACCGGGCATCAGTATGATATGGTTCTGGGCGTGTACTACGCCAAGGCTAGGTTCTACGATCCGCAGATCAAGGCTTTTATGGCGATAGATCCGGCCAAACGCGGGTTGAACTGGTATACGTATTGCAATAACAATCCGGTTACCTTGATTGATCCGTATGGGTTGGCGGCTAAAGCTATTAAGGAGTTTGTGACAATGTACGGGGGTAATGCTACCGCTGATGATTTTAACCGCAGATCTACTTATGTCTGTCATGGTTTTACCCTAGTTGTCCCTTATTCAGGCGGATATGTAAATGGAATTTACACTTGGAACCAACACGACGTATTGATGGCGGATGAAAATGATTTATATGCTTACTTTTACAGAAATATTGGCTCCAGTACGCAACCTCCAAACAATACACCAATACCACAAAATGCAGCGTCATCGACATATACAACACCAACGTCAAACACAAGTTCTGTTAATTTTACAACGAATATGCAAACTACGCCGGATTCCTCACCTACAGAAACGTATGTATATAATTCTTCAAATAGCGGGCAGCCTATGGCAAGGTCGACTGGGACAACGAAGAAAATGATCCCCTCTTCTGTATTGGCGGAGTTTTATGCGGGTAGTACAGCAAAGAATTATCAACCGTATAGGACGATGATCAATGGCCGGTGGACAGTTGTTGATACATTCGGTTATGGCCTTGGTTCTATGACTTTTGGCCATAGCAATCCATTCGACACTACAGAGATGAGGAAAGAGTTTATCGCGGAACGTGGTAGTCAGATTGATACCTCACCGTATCCAATAGACGCAGGTGTATTGGCAACTCTGTATTTTCGTTGGTTGGAGGATGAACTGAATTTACAAACACCTGAGCAGTTCAATCAAGCTAATAACTGGAACGGTCAGTTTATAGCTGATATTGCTGTAGGTACCGCAGCGGTAGTAGTCGCCTATTATGGTGGCTCCTACATACTAACCATGGGTGCGGAAATATTTACGACCATTGGAGCTGCTTCTAGTTATTATATAAATAAAGTGTTAGAATATATTTCGGAAAATAGTATTGGTTATGGTGGTTGTCAGTTAGCATTTGCTGGCGGAGGTAGTGTTGGTGGGGCCTCTTTAGTCAGTGAATCTATTGATTCAGCAGTCTTTTCAAATGCTATGTCAGCTGTTGCTGGAATTATGTCGAAAGTAGATCCGAACACTTTAAACCAAGTACAATATGCCGTAAATAACCTCGTGAATAATTCTACTCCAAGTATGGATGGAATTACACCGAAAGATCTATCCGACCTTGCGAATAGATCTGGAAAAATCGACGGTTATAAAGAGCCTGTTGATTTTACTACCGCATGTAAAGCAGCGGAAGAATTCACCGGAACAAAAAGCGCAAAATTAATAGGTAATAAATGGGTCTATTCTAGTAGTAATGGCCTTAAACAAGTAAGAATTATGACTAAAGCTCAAAGTGGGTTATACCAAGCGAATTTTGAGACTTTTGACAATAACAAAAATGTATTAACCAATTATCATGTAAATCTAAAATGATGGAAGGCGAATTTTTGATTATTCCAGTTTTACGTGATATAACATTAATCCATGAGCCAGACAGTATAGACGACTTTATTATTGGAGCTGAAGCTGATATTACTCATAAAGATTCTAAGGGAGCTGATTGTTTTTATTTTAGGATAATGTCTCCAAAGGGTCTTTGTAGAGTCTTATCTTCAGAAAACATCCTATCTGGGAGAGCGGTTTTTGTAGTAAATGAGGCAAACATGGAGAAAAACTTACAGCTTGTAAAAGACAAAATAACCGGTTTTTTGCTTAGCTGCGCTAGGGACACCTGGGAAGAAGTAGCTTTAGCAATTAATTGTTATTTAGAGTGGGAGTATTACGACCCAGAATGTGGAATATGTGCGTTTTATCTAGATACACAAAAAAAAATTGAAGAGGGGATTTACACACCAAGTTCTCTGGGTATTGAAGATATCTGCACAATTGTTAATACAGAGGAAACCAATGCTTTAGCTACAAAGTTGCCAAATGTTTGAAAATTTCGATTTTGGTAAAGGTGTTATTAGTAAATTTATTAATTTTAATGTAAATGAAAGTCTAGATTATTATGAACAACAATTTTCATATAAACAGGACATGTTACAGATTACTTATGATAATAACTACGTTATTGACGTTGGTTGGTATCAAGATTTTGATCCAAATGGCTTTTTTAAGATCGTGATCATTAAAGATAACGATTGGTGGAATCCAGTTTTAATAGAAAAATGTACAAATACTAAAGACTTGTCTGTTTATATGGAAAAGTTTACATCATATATTCAAGATTTACTTTGCTATAATCAATAAATATATCCGCTGTAAATGAATGTTTTATGCGTAGTTAATCTAACGCCGTCACAAATATTGTGGCGGCGTTTACTTCAATTATTTAGTAGGGGTAGCACCAGCGTCGGCCAAATAAACCGCAAGGTAAGATAGCTCAATACCAGCGTCCGTGACACTACCCGCAAGGCTGTAATAATTAGTTCACAAATTCTCAAAAAAGTTCCTATAAGAGCTGGTATCGGAACTTTATCAGTGGATTAATGTAGCACGTTACATAAGAATAAGCAAATTTATCCATGATAGGGGTACCGCCAACATTTCCGACAAAACCCACGCTAAAGGAATAAGGGGTAGAACCAGCGAAGCTGACACCGCTAAACGTTATTTTTTCTTAGCGTGCGAACTTTTTTTCTTTATTGAGTGAATTTTTCCTTAGCGTACGTTTTTCGCGTTCTGCTGGCGGAACCCCAACAAGCGGCTCCCCGCTCTGCTGGAGAATACCAGGTTTATGGCGGGGTCGGAAAGGGAAAGGGCGGAAGTTTACAAAACATACGCCCGTTTGATAAAATCCTTATTCTGTGATACAATATGAATCACGGAAAAGGAGGATAGGCGTATGTTTACCACCCACGTCAAAGCGGTTAGGGATATCAGGAACCATTACCCTGATGTGTCTCAGCTTATAAAAAAGCAGGATAATATCATCGTCACCAACAACGGTAAATGTGAAGCCGTCATTATTCCATACGAGCAATTTGAGGATTACCAAGAATACGCCCACAAAAGGTATGTCGCCAAGAAACTGGCGGAAGCGGAGGCGGCCGGAAAGGATCCAAACGCCTGGCTGGAACTGGACGATGATCAAGAGCTTCACGATCGGGCCGCTTGGCTGAAAAGACTTGATAAATTACTTGATTTGTCCTCGGATGAAGAGTTACCAGACATACAGCGATCATCGGTTATGCGTGAGCCTGTTGTATTAACCGACTGATATGGTCTACGCGCTGGATACGAATATCATTGTCAAATATCTACGGAAGGAATTCAGTGTCCACCAAAATTTCAATGAGGCGGTCATGCGGGGCGACGATTTGGTCATACCTAAGATCGTCGATTATGAAATAAGACGCGGGTTCCGTATCGTTACCGCTTCAAAAAAAGAAGCGGTATATAAGCTTCTCACAGGTCCAGATGGATGGTGCAGGGTCGCCGTGTTGGGTTCGGGCTCATGGGAACGTGCTGAGCATGTATACGCGGAGCTATACCGTAAGGGATTGACGGTCGGCGATCTGGATATTTTAATAGCGGCCTTCTGCCTTGAAAATAATTATACCTTTGTTACGAGCAACACCAAACATTTCAAGGACATAGACAGACTTTTGTTGGCAGACTGGTCATAATGATTCCTGCGATTACCGTTGTCTATTATCGGCGAAGCGGATATAATAAAAATGTGACCCGTGTCATCCGACGCATACCAGCCCGGCGTGATATAAATAGGCGGTTCGATAGAATTGACGCCAACCATTCGGCGTGATGTCAAATTGGCGGTTTGAAATGATACCCCTTGCGGGTCATATAAAAAAAGATATACCCTTTACGGATGGACGGGGAGTGGGGACGCTCTCTTGTCATTTTAATAAATTTTCCCCAAGCGGGCCAAACAACATTTATTTTTCCCCAAGCGGGCCAAAGGAAGGCTGGGACATGTGCCCAGCCTTTACTATTGTCCGACCACAATGCGCGCGTCCGTAGACATCGTTTACGCCTTTTTAAAATCATGCCGGAAATTTTAAATGGGAGTTTAAAAAGCGGCACAGTTGACGTCAAGAAAAAGGCCGGTATATTCGCCTTTAAAGGCTTTTTTGCGGCAAAAATGACCACATGGCAAAAAAAATGCCGCTTTTTTTTATGGGTTAAAACGCCCGTACTACGGGCGTTTGTGGGTTTGGACGGCGTGATTTGACGCCGTCCTTTAACCTGCATATTTTTTCGATAGCCTATTGGTATCGTATGAGCCTCGGAATATTTAATTTTTGGAGCTTATCGGAATAAATAAAATAAGCGACCAACACGCCTGCCGAAAACAAATTAGCGGCTCCCGTGCCGCGATAAGAAAAGCACGAAAGCCGATTTATAAAATGGGTTCCGATAGGAGAGCGCAACCTTGCGCTCTCCTAAAAATGGCAAGAAGATTCTAGCAGACGCCGTTAGGTGTCTTAATGGACTGGCAGACGCCAGGACAAGGGCTTGGGGAAACCCCAACAAGTTGCTTTGTGTCCAACAAAGCACAGCTTGCCACGCTAATCTGTAGCCCCGCTAATCGCCACGCTAATCTGTACCCCCGCTAATCGGTACGCCGTTTTTTTATGGATAGGGAGATGCTACACTCACGCGCTACCGCTTCCAGAAAGATCTCACTGCGGTTTCTTCCGGCGCATTACTCTGTATCGGATATCAAATAGCCGACAACGATATCATATCTATGGTGGCCCATCTGCTCGGACACCGCCATCAAGACACCCTTATCAAATGTGATCCCGCCACAACTGCCCCGGCAGTGTAGCAGATCGCCAGATTGGTTTTTATTGAAGAGCTGACTGTACATTCGCTTGGCATAAGTGTGTCGGCAGCTGTGGAGTTCGGAAGGTAAATCCCGCCTATCAAAGACACGATCTTTTGTCTTGCCAAATGTGCAAGGGGAATCCACAAAGAAGGCCCTCACAAAATCCTCCTCACCGGCGACGACTCTCGACCATCTTTGTAACCCGTTCTTCTCCCGGAAGTGAACCTCCATAGTTCCATTCCATTCCCGGATGTCTGCTCGCGTCAGATTGATAACGCCCTCACGACGTGCGCCAGTAGCTTTGACAAAGCGGCGAACCCTCTCATACTTTTCTGCCGTGAATCTTTCGGCGGCCCGTGAGCCGTTACCATTCCGAGAACGTGTTATGACATCTCTAGATCGCATAGGCAAGCTGACGCCGAAGTCATTTTTGGAACGGCTGTATGCTGAGCCGAGCGCGGAAGCGGCTGTATGGATCGACCAAGGGCTGAACGGTTTCTGATACTGCGTGGGAATAGTTCCGTCGATCATCCCTTGAAGATATTGACCAACAAATTTTTCTGCCTGCTCCATATTCTTTGCTGTTGTATTTTTTGCGGCCCACTCAGAAAACGCGGCAGTTTGTTTTGCGTAAGTCTTTAGTGTTTGACCGGATCGTATTCCTGTAGGTTGAACATAGTTGCCAGTACCTTTTGCGTCTTCCCTTGCCGCTTTTTTATCGGCCTCTTTGCTCTCCCCGTATCTTTTGTTTTTCTCTAAGCTTGCGCGTAGCCCACGAAAGATAGTACCCTTCTTGCTCATATCGTTCACTCCAAATTATTTTTGGCTATAGACGCTCGTAAGGTAAGCGTACCCCCTGTTTACTGCACTCGGCTAACCTCGGCACATACGCGCCTACTAACGCCGCCACACCTCTGTACATACAGTACGTTCGTGGATACCGGACACGGGCAGCCGCTCCGATGCGATGGGTTTAGCGTCATCATTGGACGAGATACACAGGTAGAACGCAAGCTATCGCTGGTTATCCTGCAAAATGCAGGATAACCAGCTCAAAACCCCCACCCCAGCCTGCTCTGCGGGTTTAGCTCACCGCGCACGCCAGCAGCCAGCTGGCAGCCTTACTCGGCGTCCCCCTTGGTAGGGGTCAAAGCACAGTTCATCGTCACCAACCCGTGATGATGTGAAACGAAAAACAATAAAAAAGCGCAGAAAATATCCTCCGCGCTATGGCCGCCTGAGTGTGCGGCCTAATATAAGCCTGCCATACTGACATGCCTACCTCCCAATTTGTGTCCCGACAAACGCCGTACACTGTAGAATCCAAAAGATACCGGAGACTCTTTCCACTCTTTGTTTATACGCCGACACGGGCATAAAAATAAGGCCGCCGCAAGCGGAGACCTTTTGTTTTAAATTTTTAGAGGCGCACTGAGGCCCTCTAATATGTTTTAATTTTTAAAAGTAGGGGTACCGCCAACATTTTAACCATTTTATACTCTAAGGGCGCGAATGTGATTTATTCAACATTTATTTATACTCTAAGCCATATCTGTGTCAAAACGTATACCTGCGAAGTGCAATATTTCAAAACTGAAAATCATACTTTTTGACACATAGAAAACCGTCGTTACGCCTCTATTTCAAAAAGTAAGCTTTCTGACATGACGGCTTAATGTCGAATAATCCTTAGAGTATATTTCGGTTAAAATGGTGGCTGTACCCCTACTTAGGAAAGCTGTCAAGACAATAAAAAAAAATAGCCGCTTCCCTCATAAAGGCAACGGCTATCCCCTCAGAATTTACTCTGGCTGCCCGCCCCGCCAACGCGGAACGAGTGTTGTATGAACGTGTTTGCCACATCGGTTCAGAGTAACGTTTTCATCCGAGTGGGCGCGTCGTATCATAAAGCGTGTGCTTTAATATTTAACCCTACCCACTGGAGACGTAACCAACGTCGCGCGGTTCAGTTTTGTTTTCAAAAAAATTTATGATGGCTTGCGTTTGTTTTCAATTTTGAGTTACGCTTGGTTACGGTTATCATGTCGGCTATTTGTCACTTAACCCCGCCTTTACGCGCACATCAAGTAATATCACCCAACAGTTGAATATACAATTCTTTTAATCTTTCATACTGCTGTTTTAACTGGGCGACATCATTTTGTGTGGTAACCCCGATGCTGTTTGTATTATGGGCTATCTGGTTTATATTCTTGCCGATGGCGTTTAGCTCGTACATACATTTAGCATATACTGTCGCGTCTCGGTAAATTATTGCGCCATCGAGAATCATTTTTCTGGCGTATGCGGTCATATTCATGTGGACGCTTTCCGCCTTTTCCTTGAAATACTCTTTTTCGTTTTTCGTAAAGCGAAGCTTAAATTCTTCAGGCCGGTACCGTACAGGCGCAGCCAATGTATATCACCACCTGGATGAAACCGCCGTAAGCGGTAGTATGGGGTCTTAGGGGCGACGCTCCTAACAAGCGCCAATGGGCCACAATTTGAAAAATTGGGCCCCCATTGGCAATGCTTGCTACTCAATAAAAAAATCATATGGGCAAAACACATAATCAAAATGCTCCCCATATGCGTAAAACCAAAAGCTAAGATTCCATTAGCCGGTAGAATGGCCGATGGCTAATCACGTATATGCCGGCTCATACACATACAATTTCAATCGGCTTTGAGCTTTGAGATTTATTGTTCCACAGTAATGC
>WQUS01000046.1 GCA_009781965.1 Bacillota bacterium
ATTTTCACCCCTGTCAGCCCTCAGTTTTTTGGTTTTCACCTTACTGTATACCCCTTGTATAGCAACAATGGCCATCGCCAAACGCGAACTGGGCAGTTTAAAAGGCGCCCTCCTGCTGATCCTGTATCAAACCTGTTTAGCCTGGCTGGCCGCCTTTTGCGTCTACCAAATTGGCGGCTTATTAGGCCGGTAGACGGACAGGCCATCAAATCGTGGACCGAAAAACCGATTCTGAATCGCCGGGAAGCGCATAGTATAACATAGCACATATTGTCAAGCGCCGGTTTTTAGTTACTGTTCAGGCGTTATTGTTCAGCATCGAGCGGCACGCCAAACCGTTTACCATGCGCTCACTGAACAATTTTTAACAGTCAATTTGAGAGAGGAGCGCCAACCTCCGCCATGCCATACGCCGTGGATCACCAATTTCTTGACCTGATCAAAGAGATCAGGAGCAGCTCCAGCGAAAACATTCTCGCCGCGCTAAAAAGTAAGTTTGCTAAGATTCCCCAACAATGGCAGCAAGTTATGGAAAATTATTTTGCCAAGTACACATTTTGGGGCGCTTTGAACGTCGCTGCCAATCAATATGAAGTATTGGCCAACCGGGCCCGGGCTTTGTCGGAACACTGGGCTGATTTTCTCTGGCTTTACGAAAAACTGGCGGATTACCGCTCGCGTTACGCTTTATTTGCCTTTGTCAACAACTGGTATGCTTTTGATTTTCAGACGCTCAGCAACGCCAAAGAACGGCTGTACAAAGATTATTTCGATCCGGATATCATGAAATGCGATGAAAACGAAGTGTTGGTTGACTTGGGAGCTTTTATCGGCAGCACCGTGATCAATTATATTAATACCTACACGGCAAAATATAAGCGTATTTACTGTTATGAAATCACCCCGCAAACCTTTGCCGCGCTGCGGCATAATTTACAGGGTTTAAACAATATCGTTTTTTGCCCCAAGGGCGCTTCCGATCAGAACGGCGTGATGTACCTGTCGGAAAACGCCGGCGACACATCCGCCAATATTCTGACAGCCGGCGGTTTATTGGCCGTGCCAACAGTCACTATCGACGAAGATATTCAAGAACCGGTTACCTTTATCAAAATGGATATCGAGGGTGCGGAACAAAAAGCGCTGCTGGGATGCGCGATGCAGATAAGAAACAATAAACCCAAACTGGCTCTCTCCGTTTACCACAACAATGAGGATATCTGGAAAATTGCCCGCCTGATCGAAGAAATCTGCCCCGGATATGATTTCTACTTGCGTTATCACGGCGAAAATTTAATCCCCACCGAGATGACGCTGCTGGCCGTATACCAGTCATAACCATAAAAATTACTGTTCACGAGTTACTGTTCTGCGTGCCGTATTCACTTTGAGGATCAACAAACTAACAGTAACCCATAAATCGCTTATTTGCGGGATTCGTCCGCCGCCTGCCGCGCCCGCTCAAATTTCCCGGCGCCGATATGGCAGTAGCCGCCGGGATTCCGGTCCAGATACCGCTGGTGATATTCCTCGGCGGGGTAGAAATTTTCCAGGGGCTTGACTTCAATTCGGATCGGTTTAGTATACTTTTCCTGCAGCTTGGCTATGGAGTCGAGGATAATTTCCCGGTCCGCCTCAGCCACATAATAAATACCGGTACGGTATTGCGTGCCAAAATCAGGGCCTTGACGGTTTAATGAGGTCGGATCGATAATGTCATAAAACAGCTCCAATAAAAAAGACAAGCTTAATTGAAGCGGATCATAGGCAACCTTTACCGTTTCGGCATGGCCGGCGCCATTTTGGCACACATCCGTATAAGTGGGGTTTTTAGTACGCCCGTTGGCGTAGCCGACGGCGGTGGATACCACGCCGGGAATCAGCCCGAGATATTTTTCCACTCCCCAAAAGCAACCGCCCGCAAGATAGATAACCTGCATCTTACCGCTCCTTTGCATCACGAACTTGTCTGTTTATTGCCTGTTTATTGGTAAATTGTAGCATTGTCAGGCACTGAATACAAGTTCCGCTGTTAAAATCAGCAAAATAAGAAATACTGTTACTGTTCACGCGTCACAGTTCAGCACCATCCGGCACAAAACAATTACCGTGCGCTCATGCTCTCCGAGAAATCGCCTACGGTTAATAGTTTTGCGTGCCGTATTCACTTTGAGGATTGACAAACACTGAACAGTAACTAAATACGAAACATGGTAAAGTTTTTGCTCGCTCTCAGCAGGATTTATTCGCAAAACCGGCGAATGATTATAAGGTTTTGATTAATACCTGCCGCCAAACGGGAAGGAGAGGATAAATATGTCGGAAGAAGTAATCAATTACTTCGACGAGGTTAGAGAAGTTGTCCAGGAAATGGGCGGACAAGACATCACTGTCTGCATGCAATGCGGCCTCTGCAGCGGTTCCTGCCCCTGGGGAAGAATGGAAAAAGAAAGCCCATTTAGTATTCGTCAGATGATCTATATGGGGCGCCTGGGCCTGGAGGGTTTTGAAAGCGACGATGTACTTTACGCCTGCACCACCTGCGGCCAGTGTGTGGTACGCTGTCCCAGGGAGGTAAAGATAATTGATATTGTCCGGGCCATGCGCGCCGTGGTAGCCGAAACCGGCGGCATTCCCAAAAACTTAAAAGCAGTTTTGGGCAGCATTAACAGTCAGGGCAACCCCTGGTCCCAGGACAGTGAAAAACGTTCCGCCTGGGCCAAGGATCTGAACATTCCGGAATATACGGATCAAGAATATCTGCTTTACGTATGCTGCACATCCGCCTTTGACGGCCGCAGCCAAAAAATCGCCAAAGCTATCGCCACCACCCTGCAAAAAGCCGGCGTCAGCTTCGGCATGACCGCCAATGAAGAGAAATGCTGCGGGGAAGCGGTGCGTAAAATCGGCGCCGAAGAAGAATTTACCGGCCTGGCCGAACATAATATCGAACTGTTCAAAAGCAAAGGCGTGAAAAAAATCATCACCACTTCGCCTCACTGCTACTACACCTTTAAAAACGAGTATCCCGAACTGGGCGGCGAATTTGAGGTCATCCACTATACCGAATTGTACGCCAACCTGATCAAAGAAGGCAAACTGAAACCAGCCAAAGAACTGGGCAAAAAAGTTATCTATCACGAGCCTTGCTACCTGGGCCGGCACAGTAAGGTATTCGAAGCCCCCCGGGAAGTCCTTTCGGCCATCCCGGCTGTGGAAAACATCGAATTCGATAAAATCCAGGATAACAGCATGTGCTGCAGCGGCGGCGGCGCCCGCATCTGGATGGAAACCGAAACCGGCCTGCGTTTTTCCGACGCCAAAGCCAAAGAAGCCATGGCCAAGGAAGCCGACTATCTGGTCACCGCTTGCCCTTACTGTGTTGTAATGCTGGAAGACAGCCTGAAAAATATTGATAAAGACGAAAAAATGGCCGTCAAAGACATCAGTGAGCTGATCAGCGAAAGCATTGGTTAAAGGCCAAAAAACTCCCGAATAAAACTCCTGTTTAAAAATTTTTCAACCCGGTCAGCAAAATGACCGGGTTTTGACTTATTAATTAAGCAAAAAATGCACATACTACCTAGCAAATAAAAAACAGGAGGTTGCAAAGAAACATGGTTTCAACAACCAGTTTGTCAGACTTTCTGCTTAAGGCTAACGAAAGGCTGCCGGAAGAAGCGGAAAGGGTATTGTACACACTACTGCAGCAAGGAAGCATGAACAAGGAAGAACTCTCTCTGACCGCGCGGGTCAAACGGGCTGTTCTGGACCACATTATCATGCAGTTATATGCCTTGGGCCTGGTAGAAATTTCAACGGAAGGCAAAAGCAAGATCTGCAGTGCTACCAAGCTGGGCGATGAATTTTTCAGTTTGGTTCAAGCGGGATGAAGCCCTTTACGCCGCCTCAGAAAAGCTGCCGGCGCTAAAGCCCCGGCAGCTTGTTTCATTAGTTATCATTACTGAATATTTCACCTTACTTAATATTCCGTAGTATTATTGTGTTCCAAAAAATGATGCAGGAGAATCGCCGTCATGCCCCAGATAAAATGCTCGCCGTATTCGTAAAAATAAGTAAGATAAGACCACCTTTTATACCAGCCGGACCGGTATACTTCCGGCACCCGGTGCAGCGGAAAGTCTTCATTTAATCTGG
Source organism: Bacillota bacterium (assembly GCA_009781965.1). Taxonomy (GTDB): domain Bacteria; phylum Bacillota; class Desulfotomaculia; order Desulfotomaculales; family Desulfallaceae; genus BRH-c8a. Next base: position 4,159 of record WQUS01000046.1, read on the forward strand.
TCGCCACATCCATCTTGCTGGCTTGGGGCCGGTTAGCCGTTAAAAAAGAAAGTGGTACGGTAAATACGCTTTCCACTTCCTCCCGATTGGGCTTAATCCGTTCCGGGGCAATCAGACGGCCCACATAAGCATAATTAACCGTCCCCATAGGAGCAAACATAAACCCCATCGGCGTTAATATTTCAATATCGCCCCGTTGCAGACCCAATTCCTCAGTGGTTTCCCTGATGGCGGTATTGACCGGATTAGCCATTTCGTCCGGACCTTCCACCTGACCGCCGGGAAAGCAAATTTCACCGGGCTGCCATTTTAACTGTTTGGAACGCACTTCAAACAAAACTTCCGTCACGCCGTTTATTTCCACCAGCGGCAGCAAAACAGCGTTAATCCGCAGGTTTTCCAAAGCAATAATGTTGGCGGGCAGGCACTCCCGCAGTTGTGCAACCGGTTTTTTCATCTCATTCACCAGATTCTTATTCGCCAGATTCTTTTTACCAGATTATATTTTATCCGTCATCAAGCGCAGCAAATGACCCCATTAATACTTACGCCATCAGAGCCGCATTGTCCTTCTGTTAATCAAGCCGGTATTTTTCCCTCAACCGGCGGGAGATTAAATGCACTGCCTGATAAGCCCGCTCCACCGTTGCGGCGCCGTCGGCGTTAACCAGACAACATCTGGCCGGCGCAATCCAGGCCCGGTCCAGGATCATCTCCATCGGTATTCCCCGTCCCGCCAGGTAGCTCCAATAGTCTTCCAGTTTAGCCGCCAGCTGTTCCGCGTTTTCCTCATTCAGTTCCTCAGTCAGGGTGGGCACAATGCCCCAGGCTAAAATAGCCCCTTGTTCCAAAAAGGCTTTTATCTCATCCGCATAACGGGTAAAAATATGGCCGTTACCGTAAATATCCATGGATAAAATGTCCAGGTCCAGTCCGCTGAGCAGAAACGACCAATCAGGATTGCCGCACAAATGTACCCCGCGCGGTCCTTCCAGCAGATCAAGAAAATCTTTAAAGTCTTTTTTGGCCAGGTCACTGGAATAACCGGTAAACGAACCAAAGAGAATTTCCAGTCCCGGTTCGTCAACCCAAACAAAGACTTGCGGATGCTTCCGCAATAACTGACGGTACTGGGCGTTGATTTTACGGGCGATAAAATCAAACATAAAGGGCCGGATTTCCTCATTGTAAATGATTGGTTTCATGTTTTCGTCGGTGACTTTCAGTCCAAAGCTCAAGGGACCGATATTCTGGCCCCGGATCACCGCAAACCTTTCTAAATCCTGAGCCAAAAAGGCGTCAAAGGCGGCCGAATATTTTGCCGACAGTTCGAAGGTGGCGATATCCTCGCTGCGCACCGCGTAATCGGCCAGCTCTTCATAAAAGGCTCCTGTGTCCAGCCACAGCTTCTTTTTCTCTTCATCCAGCCTGATGCCGGGGAAATTTTCACTTACCTGCACATACATATCTTCATAAATGCTGTAATGAGGCAGCTGAGGCCAAAAAGGGATGTCCACCGACAAGGACAGGGGCATGGCCTCTTCGATTGCGGTGTGCGGTAAAATACCCATGGCCGTGGTCATACAATTACCGGGCAGTTTTTCCATTTTATGCGCCTCCGTTCAATATTTCGTCAGCCAATCCGGCGGTAATCTCTTGTTGTGCTGCGGCAAAGAACTCCGGCTAAGAAATCGTAAACCAGGGTTCCCGCTCCACTTTAGCAACCAGCACCTCCACATTTATACCAATCGCCGCAAAAGCCGCCGTCAGATTGTTCCGCAGCACCGGCAGCACTACCCGCTCGGTAGCGAAATGACCGGCGTCGATAAAACTCATCCCGGCCGCCAGCATATCCCGGGCAGTATGGTAACGCACGTCACCGGTGATCAGCACCTCCGCCCCCTTGCGCTGGGCCAAAGACCAGAGCTCGCTCCCCGAGCCGCCGCATACCGCCGCCTTGTTTAGCAAAGCGCTTGGCTGGCCGCCGTAACGCACGCTAGGCGCCTGCAAAATATCCTTGACCCTTTCAGCCAGCACAGCCAGCGGCTCAGAACGTTCCAAAAAACCAATCCGGCCCAGCCCGACCGGTGCGGACCCGGCATTTTCCAGGGGGTACAAATCATAGGCCACCTCTTCATAAGGATGAGCCTTGAGCATGGCGTCCAAAACAGGTTTCAGCTCTTTATGCCTGACCACTGTCTCGATACGTACCTCGGCCACCTGTTCCAGTTCATTAACTATACCCAGATAAGGTTTGGCCCCCTTCCGGGGCCGGAAAGTCCCCAAACCCCGCGAACTAAACGTACAGTCACTGTATTTGCCAATCCAACCGGCCCCCGCCCGGCCCAAAGCTTCGCGGATGGCGCTGGCATACTCTGTCGGGACGAAAACCGTCAGTTTAAACAGTTTTTCATGGGCTACCGGCTGCAGCACCTCCGGCGCCCGCAAACCGAGCAACCGAGCCAGCGCCTCGTTAACGCCGGCCACGGCGCTGTCCAAGTTAGTGTGCGCGGCATAAACTCCTATCCCCGCTTCAATCAACCGGTATGCCAAGCCGCCTCCCGCCAAATCATCGCGGCATATCGATTTGAGGCCTTTCAGGAACAGGGGATGGTGGCTGATAATTAATTGCGCCGCACAATTTAGCGCCTCATTTACCACCTCCGGCGTCACATCCAGCGCCAAAAGCACCTTTGACACTTCCGCTTTGGGATCACCCACCTGCCAGCCGCTGTTATCCCATTCCTCGGCTAAAGCAGGCGGCGACAGCCGTTCCATTACCGCCACTATATCTTCTGCCCGCACGGCCAATGAGCAAGCACCTCCTCTATTTTTTCCGCCTCCCACCGCAGCCTGGCGCTCCTTGCCAGCCCCCGCGCCCCGCGGGATGCCTGCAATGAACTTAACGCAGCTGCGATATCGGCTTTTTTTTGCAGTAAAAACCGGCGCAAAACCGGCGAACGTTTTTCCAGCAAGCGGGGACCCAGTTCAAAGGCCAGATGGTCAGTTATTTCCTCACGGCCCCGGACGGCCACAATAACCACGTAATAATGCTGCTCCTCAAAAACCATTTCTTCATCTATAATCCGCCAGTGATTGGCCGCCAGCCACCGCCGCACCATCGGTACATCACGCATGGGCTGCAGGATTAGCCTTTCCAGCCCGTCTAAAACCGCCCGGCCTATATTCAATATCCCACAGATAGTCCGGCCGCCCATACCGGCCAAAACCGCCACATCCGCCTCCCCCGGCTTGAGGATCTGCAAGCCGTTCCCCAAACGGACGGCAATCCGGTCCTCCAGCCCAGCCGCCCGGACAGATCCGAGAGCAATCCTGTATGGTCCGCCGCTCACTTCGCCGGCCAGCGCCCGATCGGCAATCTTGTTTTCCAGCAAGTAAACAAGCAAATAAGCATGGTCCGCGCCGATATCCGCCACCACGGAACCGGCTGGCACATAGCGCGCTACGCACGCCAGCCGCGCCGACAGCTT
>WQUS01000047.1 GCA_009781965.1 Bacillota bacterium
TGGCTTGCAATTCAGACCCTTCTTTAACCTGACGCAGCCTTTCCAGCATTTCATCTCCCGGCGTCAATACCACGCCGGGGAGTTTGTCCCGGAGGGCGTTGTATAACCGATAAGTAACAAAGTCAGCTTCAAAGGCTAAGGTGCTAAAACCAATTGTATCCCTGATTTCAACCAGCTTTTCCGCCAGGGCGCCGGTAATCCTGATGACTTGCAGATGGGAGCTTTGTTCCTCAGCCTGCTCTACATAGCGAAAATCGACACAAATATACGAAGAGCCGGGCGTAATCAACAAAGCGCCGCTGTCACCGGTGAAACTGCTTAAATAATAACGGTTTTCCGGTTGCGTTACCAGCATGGCGTCGATGCCCTTTGCAGCCAGCAGGCGGCCCAGTTTCCGCACCCGGTGTTTCATTCCGCGCTCGCCAACCCGTCGGCCATAACAGCATCCCGGGCCAGCGCCACGGCAGCTTGCAGGCCCAGCAGATAGCCCTGGGGGCCCAGCCCGACAATTTGCCCGGCGGCTACCGGTGCGATTACCGAAAGATGCCTGAACTCTTTCCGGGCATGGATATTCGACAGATGGACCTCAATGACCGGGATGCCGATGGTGGTTACCGCGTCCCGCAGGGCATAGCTGTAATGGGTGAAGGCGCCGGGATTAAAGACAACGGCTGAACATTCGCCCATGACGGCGTGGAGTTTGTCCACCAGATCTCCTTCATGATTGGATTGGTAGAATTCCAAATCCACATCCAGTTCGCCGGCCAAAAAAAGAAGACTTTCGTTAATATCCTTCAGGGTCACAGAACCGTAAACATCCGGTTCGCGCCGGCCCAGCAAATTAAGATTGGGACCGTTCAAGACTAAAATTCTCATCAAATTCACCTCAAAACACTGGCAACATTTTAACACAAAAGCAGAACCTTGCAAACACAAACAACTAACCGCTGATGCTCATGCGGGAAATTCGCAAAGTGGGCGAACCTTTGCCGCCAAAGAACTGCAGGTCGCTGCCTACGGCGTCCACGTTTTTGATAACCTCCATAATATTGCCGGCCACCGCCATGCCCCGCACCGGGTAGCTTAGCTTACCGTTCTCAATCCACAGTCCCGAGGCGCCAAAAGAAAAATCGCCGGAAATCGGGTTGGCAGTGTGCAAACCCATAACTTCGGTCAGATAGAGTCCGCTTTTTACCTCGCCGATAATCTGTTCCGCACTGCGGTTGCCCGGTTGTAGGAAGAAGTTAGTGTAGCCTACTTCCGGCGTACCTTTAAAGGAACCCCGAATGCCATTCCCGGTGGAGGATACGCCGTCTTTGGCGGCGGTATATGTATTATGCAGAAAACATTGCAGCACGCCATTTTTAATCAGCACTGTTTCAGCTGTCGGCGCCCCTTCCCCGTCGAAGGGAGCCGAAGCGATCCCCTCTGCCAGAGCGCCGTCGTCCACGAGGTTAAACAACTCCGAGGCCACCGGTTGCCCCACCTTGCCGGCAAACAAAGACCGTCCTTTTTGTACGGCCTCGGCGGAAAGAGCCGGGGCAACCACTCCTAAAAAACCGGTGGCAATATAAGGATCCAGAACCACCGCAGCTTGCGTAGTGCTGCCCCTTTTGGCGCCTAACATGCGCACGGCGCGGTGGGCCGCCTCTTTACCCAGCCGGACCGGATCCAGGTCCTTCAAGTGCAGACTGTAGTCCATAGCAAAACCGGTCTGGCTGTCTTCACCGCCGCCGGCTACCAAATCGATATACATGCCGCAGTATGCTCCGGAATACTGCAAGGAAACGCCCAGCGAGTTAACCAGAATCACTTCAACTTCGCCGTCCTGGTAAGTAGCGCTTTCAATCACGCTGATTCGCTGATCATAATTGCGAGCCTCATTTTCCATGGTCCGGGCCAGTTCAATTTTATGTTCCACGGTGGCCGCCTTAATTAAGGGATCATAGAGATCCAACCGGGGGTAAGAAGCTGAAGGCCGGGGCAAAGCGTGCCGGGGATCCGGTTCGGCGTTGCCGGCGTTGGCTATAGCCTGGCCAACTACCTCGCCTATTGCGGTGTCATTCAGATCGGTGGTGAAAGCAAAACCCAACCGGTCGCTCTGGAACACCCGGATGCCCAGACCTCGATCGCCGGCCAGTTTCATTGTTTCTACCGCGCCGTTGCGCACCTCAATAACCAATTCCCTGCCGTTGTTGAGATAAGCCTCAGCCATGTCGGCGCCGGCGCTCATTGCTTTTTGCACCGCGTTCTCCGCGGCGGCTTTAAATCCGGATTCCATAACGGTTATCTTTCGCTCCTTTCACTTACGTTAGTATAATTCAATGGAAAATAAACTATTCCTTTTTGTACCATGGTTTAATTGCCAACAAATTAAATAGAAAAACTGCCGTTTGGCAGTTAATGTATAAATTAATGCATAAAAGATATATTGGTGGTCAGAGCAATTATTTTTTTAAATTTCACCGGCGCCAGTTCTTCCATCGGAACTTCCAGCACTGAGTTGGGGTCCAGCATAGCCAGAATAGCCATTTTTTCTCTGGACTGCTGCTCCGTGTAAAACCCGATAATGCAAAAACTGGCCTCTGTACCATCAATTTTCCTGGTGACT
>WQUS01000048.1 GCA_009781965.1 Bacillota bacterium
TTGTCACCCGTCTTGAATTTGGAACAGCATTTAAGCGCGATATAAGGCTGCATAGGGAAAACCGTATGCGGACGATTCATTCATCACTTGCTATTGAGGGAAACACACTTTCTCTTGATGAAGTAACCGCCGTAATCGCCGGGAAACTGGTGGCGGGAAAACAGGCGGACATCAAAGAGGTAAAAAATGCTTATGAAGCATACGACCAAATCATGACCTTTAACCCATATGCCGTGGGGGACTTTCTGAAAGCGCACGGATTGATGACCCGAGGGTTGCTTGAGGAAACGGGAAAATTCCGCAGCGGCGATGTGGGCGTTTTTAACGGCGACAGGGTGGTTCATATCGGGGCGAGGGCGCAATTTGTCCCGCGATTGATGGAAGAATTATTTGGTTGGGCAAACTCGTCAGAGTTGCATCCTTTGCTCAAAAGCGCAATTCTGCATTACGAAATTGAAACAATCCATCCCTTTGCCGATGGTAACGGGCGGATGGGGCGCATGTGGCAAACCCTGGTCCTTGCCAAATGGAATGAGCTTTTTGCTTGGCTGCCGATGGAGTCGGTATTATATCAAAACAGGCAGCAGTATTATCAAGCGCTTGAGAATGCCAGGAAAGTCAATGATTCCGGTGTGTTTATTGAATTTACGCTGGCAGCGATGCTTGAGGTGATTACAGCGCAAGCCAAGCACCAAGTCGAGCGCCAAGTTAAGCACCAAGTTAAGCACCAAGTGGTATGGAGCAGGGTACAGATGGCCATTTTGCAAGCACTGGAAAACAAAACCCTGTCGCGTAAAGAAATTTTTGCCGCTATTGGCATGAGCGGCGATTGGCGGGCATTCAAAAGAAATATCGAACCGCTGCTGGCAGAGGGCTTAATGGAAATGACCGTTCCCGACAAGCCAACCAGCAATTTGCAAAAATACCGCCTCTCCGATAAGGGCCGGAGATTGCTGGCGATGGAAATAACCATATAGAAAACAATAGTTTTTGATTGGCGACTTTCAGTAAGTCGAGTCCAACACCATCACATGCCATTTGCAGGAGATATTCAGAACAGAGGAATTATGGGAGGCGGCAACTACTCGAAAAATTCGAGCAGTTTGAGCTGAAGAGGATTCCTTTTGTCATAGATCTTGTTTTTGGCGGAAGTATCCGCTTTTGAGCATTTTTTTAGAATTATAGAAAACTTTTCCTTAGATCTGATATAATAACTTAAGCAGGTTGTCGGGGACGGTTAGTCACTCCCTTTTAGAAAGGGGGTGGCGTGTTGACAACGTTTGAAGCCTTATCTGTAATGATATTGTTTGCTACACTCGTTGCCATAATCATGAAAAAGAAATAACCGCCCCTGCCTACAGATGCGGTTATTTCTTATAATTTAATTCTGCGGGCTAACCGTTTTCGGTTAACAACTTGCCGGGCTGGCGTGTGGCCAACACGTCAGTCCTTCTACATATTATAACCAAAAGATATGATTGATGCAATTATTTATGAGAAGGGGGAATAAGTTTGACCAGGCCGGAGGAAAATTACCGTCAAAAGTATCAAGCGGGCGACACCCCTTGGGATACCGGCAGGCCTGATTTTAACCTTGTGCAAACTGTAACCGCCATGCCTGTCGACCCTTGCCAGGCGCTGGATATCGGCTGTGGCACGGGCAATAACTCCATCTGGCTGGCCCAAAATAACTTCACTGTTACCGGTATTGACACGGCGGATACGGCCATCCAAAAGGCCGGCGAGAAAGCGGCCCTGGAACAGGTAAAATGCACGTTTTTGCTCAACGACATATTTACAGATCAAATTGCCGGAGCGCCATTTGGTTTTGTTTTTGACCGCGGCTGTTTTCATTCATTTAATTCGGACCAGGAGCGCAAGTTATTTGCCGAAAAGGTAGCGGGCCATTTGGCTCCTGCCGGCCTATGGCTAAGTATTATTGGCAACGCCGATGAGAAACGGGAATTCGGCCCGCCGCAACGGACGGCCACAGAAATTATCACTGCTGTCGAATCATCCTTTGAAATTATTTCCCTCACGACAAGCCGTTTTGAATCCAACCACCCCAATCCGCCCCGGGCTTGGGTCTGTTTAATGCGCAAAAGAAACCGCGCCGATTAATACCGGCGCACTGCTGCTATACCGCTGCTGCTAATAGCGGCGCCAAAACTTAAGGAGGGGTTATCGATGTGGAATCAATTACAGACTGACGCGTATGAAAGTATGCTGGCGGAAACCATCACTATGCCTGGGTATAACGGGGACCTGGTACACGCCTACTTTTCCCGGCCCCTGGGCCAAGGCCCCTATCCGGGCGTGATCATTATTCCCCATATGCCCGGTTGGGACGAGCTGAACCGCGAAATTGCCCGCCGGTTTAGTCAGCACGGCTACCTGGCCCTGTGCCCTGATATTTATGAGCGCTTTGGCCATGGCCTGCCGACGGAAATCGCCCAAAAGGCCCGGGACGCAGGCGGCGTGCCTGACGACAGCGTGATGGGCGACTGCGAAGGGGCCTTGAGCTATCTGACCGCTCTGCCCTATTCCAACGGCAAGGTTGGGGTTATTGGCATGTGTTCCGGCGGACGCCACTCTTTTCTCG
>WQUS01000049.1 GCA_009781965.1 Bacillota bacterium
ACGAGGATGCAAAAAGCTGGATGGTAGCGCTGACCGGTGAGATCGACATATTCAATTCGCCGGATTTAAAGCAGAGAATGCTGGAAATGATTGAGGAGAAAAAAGGCGACATCTACCTGGACTGCAAGAACCTGACGTATATGGACTCTACAGCGTTGGGGGCGCTGGTAGGCATATTGAAAAACGTGAAGCTGTACGGCGGAGAAATTCATTTGCTGCACCTGAGGCCGAGTTTGAGCAAACTGTTCCACATAACAAATCTGGACAAAGTATTTGTGTTGGAAGGTGATTATGATGAATAACGCAGTGACGGAAAATGATAACATTAAGCTGTCACTTCCGGTAAACGCGGCGTATGTTTCGGCGGCGCGTCTGACGGCTTCATCGGTGGCCAACCGCCTGGGGTTTGACATCGACGAGATTGAGGACATTAAGGCGGCGGTGTCCGAGGCGTGTACGTATATTATCAAGGCTATATCTTCCGGCAGCGGCAAGGATTTTTCCATTGTGTTTAACGTGCGGGCCGAGCAACTGGAAATACGCATTAACGTAGGCGTGGCACTGACGCTGGAGAATTTGAACGATGAAATGGGGCTGCGCATGATACAGGCCCTGATGGACGAAATGTGCATACAAAATACGGAAGACGACGAACTTGAAATTAAAATGGTGAAAACACATAAAACGCAATTGTTTGAGTAACCCTGATACTAGTGCCTTGACTACATTAAATTTTGGTATTTGTCTGTACCTTTTCCGGAAAAACGCGTTAGCTTCAACCTCGCGTAGCGTTGCTGCGCGGCTGTTTCGTTTCCTTGTTCTTGGAAAAAGTTACGACGCATCATTACTAAAATTTAAACTTGTCAAGGCGCCTGGGTCTGTCTGAAAACTTTATTTTCGCGAAGGCGCGAGCGCAAAGAAAATGCTTGCATTTTCTTTGCGCGACGCCCGCGAAGTGAACAGGCTTACTACCTCGCAGCTAAAGCTGCGGGTTGTAAACCTATGCCCCGCAGCTTGCTGCGGGGTAGTTCACTCAGGCGTATTTTTTGTAAATTTTGGAATCTATATATTCGGTAAAGATAATCTTCCGGATATATACTTTGTCCGGCAAAAGCTCCACTGGAGCTTTTTGTCCTTGCAGATTTTCTTCGAATATGCGGCGGCCTTGCAGGTTCGCTGTGCAAACCCGGCGCTAAAGCGCTGCCCTGCAAAGCGGGGTGCCGGGCTTTCGCGCACATTCCAAAATTTCCTGAAAAATCCGCCTAAAGTAAGTTTTCAGATAGGCCCTGATGCGGCTTAAGGGGGTTACACAATGGAAGCGTATGAGGTTTCCTTTTCGAGCGAGTTATATCGAATCAGGGGAGTTGTGCAGGAAATAATGAATTATTTATTGCACAATGTACCAAACCTGACGGAGGAAGACCGTTTTGACATCCGCCTGATTTTTAGCGAGTTGCTGTGCAACGCGGTGGTGCACGGCAACCGGGAGGATGTGGCCAAAAGGGTGAATGTTGTGGTAGAGATCGCAAAGGATGTCATTTTTGCCCGAATTACGGACGAAGGCCCCGGCTTTGATTATATTCAGCTGCTGACTGGTTTAAATGACGGTGATAGGGGAGGCGAAAGCGGCCGCGGTATGCGCCTGGTATATTCGCTGACAGATTCTGTGGCTTTTAACCAGTACGGGAATCAGATAACGTTCTACAAAAGGGTGAAAATAAGGCATGGATAAAATTCTGATAGTGGACAGCTCCGCGCAGAATACGGAGCTTATGCAGCAGTGCCTGGACAACGCGGGATATGAAATACTGACGGCGGAAAGCGGGCTGAACGCGTATGCCAAGGTGCAGCTTTTTAAGCCGGATTTGGTGATTTTGGACGCTGACTTGCCTGACGTTAGCGGTTATGATATTTGCAAAAAAATCAAAGCTTCTGCAGATACCCAGTACATACTTGTGCTGATTGTCAGTATGTTTGAGAGCCGGGACAGCCGGGTGCGCGCGGTGGAAGTGGGCGCGGACGATTTTATTGAAAAAACGTTTGACGCGTATATTTTGTTGTCCAAATGCAAATCGCTGTTACGCATCAAGCACTTGGGCGACCAATTGAAGCAAAAGTACACGGAGCTGGAGGAGAAGAACAACCTTTTGGACTTTCAGCTGAAAACGGGGCGGCAGGTACAGCATACGCTCATACCGGAGCTGGACCTGAAGTTTCAGGGCGCGCGGATTATGAGCCGTTATATGCCCGCGTTGGACATTGGCGGCGATTTTTACAATTTTATTCCCATTAACGAGCATTGCTTTTCCATCGTGATGGGGGATGTATCCGGCCACGGTATTTCGGCGGCGCTGCTGACGGCCATGGTTGGTACAATGGTACGCAACCTGGCGGCGAAGTATTTTAACCCCGACCAGTTGATGTATTACTTAAACAGCGAGTTTTGCAGCATCTTTGAAAATAGCGCGTATGAGATGTATGCCTGTGTGTTTTACGCGGTAATTGATACAAAGCGGCAAAAAATTTTTTATACGAACGGGGGCCAGTGCCTGCCGGTGTACGCCAGGGCGGCTACTGGGGAAGTGATGGAGATGGAGTC
>WQUS01000050.1 GCA_009781965.1 Bacillota bacterium
TTCAAAGCGCTCATGACAAGCGATGCGGTACCGAGCTATGTGTGCAGATATTGCGGCAAACTTGTTGAAGAACAGTGGGAATGGTTCTACAATCAAATGTTCATTGCACTTGAAATGACTGATGAGCCGGAGTATCTATTCTATGAACTCAAGTGGATACTGAAGTTTGACTATGATGATATCTCATATGAAATGTATTGTCGTGATATGATGGATCCGGAATGCCGGGATGAATCCCTTATCAAACCCTCAAGATGGGCAGAGTGCAACAGAAAATATTACAAGAGGTTCGCGGACGAGTATGAAATTGCTATAATTCGCATCTAAGACGTTCTTTCTTCCACGGGTGGAGGGTGGGGCAACGTGTTGGGGATCACGACCCGAGCGCCTCCCGTGGGGACGTGAGCAATTCACGATTCCTCTGGTGGTGTCACGCCACCCGGGGAAGAAAGCCCGCCTTTTCACCGATTTGCTTTCGTCCCTCAATGCGTTAAATCCCCCCTGGCCTTTGCGGCCAGCTATACCGCCAGCGCGCGGTCAGCCAAAAGGAGTATCAAATGATGGGCAAGACATCCAATCAGGCAAAGCAACAATGGAACGCCAAGAATTATGTCCAGCTAAAGATTTCGATAGCGCCGGACATTGCCGCAGCATTCAAAGCCAAATGCGCAGCTTCCGGTGTTTCCGTAACCAGTGAATTGACTCGGCTTATGGGTGGGAAATCGACAAGCAACCGAATTCAGAAGCCTGCTGCGGACATGTATCGGACACGAAGACTCAGGCGCAATGGGTTGGAGGTATTGATGGCTCATCTTGAGTCCATACGGGATGCCGAACAGGACTACTTGAATGCCATGCCCGCCAATCTGGATACCTCTCCGATGCATGAGGCCGCCGAGCAAGCGGTATCCGCGTTAGATGATGCGTTGGCCAACCTCTACAACGCATTCTAGGATATACTGGTACTATTATTTCGAGGTTGGATTTGGATTGTTATGCGCGCCGCTGTTTTTGTCGAGTATAGGTTCGCTCACGAGACCCCGAAGCGGATAAACACCTGTCATGATATACTCGTAGTATTGATTCGGTGATAGCTTGGCAAGGTCCCATTGATACCGATCTTTGTTGTAATAATCCATATAGTCATGGATTACCGCACACACATCCTCAAATGTCTTGCATTGTGATAAATCAATATCATCCTTCATGTGACCGTAAAAAGATTCCTTCGGGGCATTGTCCCAACAGTTCCCGCGCCGGGACATAGATTGCCGTAAGGCTTTGTCCTCCAGCAGTTTGCGGAAGGATATGCTGGTGTAATGGCTTCCTTGATCTGAGTGCATAACCGCATCTGTCTGCAGTTCGTCCCCATGCCTTTTAAGAAGCTGCTCAACAGTTTCCAACACAAAATCCACCTCAAGAGATTTGCTGGGTACATAAGCCAGAATCTCCTTTGTGAACGCGTCTTTGATCGTGGACAGATAGACCCTGCTGCGACCATTGTTGTAGGGTATATAGGGTATGTCTGTCAGCAATATCTTCCTGGCCCCGTGCTTCCGGAATTCACGGTTTACAATATTATCTGCAACCGCATCTGTTTTCAACGCCTGGGCCATCCTTCGGTTAGGATTGGCCTTTCGTATGGGGCAGAAGAGGTTGTATTTTTTCATAAGCCGGCTGACTTTCTTCGGGTTCATTACGATCCCTGTGTGGAGCAACCGCATATGTATCCCGCGCCGGCCTTTGTCATACCCTCTGAATCGGTATGCATTCAGAATACGATCAAAGTCTTCCCGATCCCGTTCATCATTGATTTCTCGTTCCTTGGCGGCACGTATCCACTGGTAGTATCCGCTCCTGGAAACCCCAGCCAAATCGCACAGCCATGATATGTTCAGCTCATTGTTATCCCGGCTAGTCATTTCTTGGATGATTTTATACTTTTCTTGCGGTTTTGCTTCCGTTTGCATTCCCATTCTGCCTGCCTGTCTAAATATCTGATTTTTTTTAGAAACTCATTTTCCTGTTTGAGATATTTGACCTGATGCTCCAACCGTTGGATCTTTTCAGCGTCTGTTAGGTCCTTGATCCTAGGGCGGCCAGCGCCTCCTTTCCGTGTGTCTCTGAACCCGCTAGGGCGCTGAGAGTATGCCTTTATTCGTTTCACAAGGCTATCTTTCCGATCCCTCCCAAGTACAGCCGTGTCAAATCCATGTTCACGCAGTATGATTGACGGCGCCTTGCCGGCTGCATATTCCAGTGCAAAGCGTTCTTTGAATTCCTCAGTATACGTTATTGTGGTCTCGCTCACTCTTGCCACATATGGATTTGCTTCTAATGCTCGCTGATCTTCTGGCGTAAACTTTCTTTGTTCCATGATCTCTCCCCTCCCCGTACAATAATAACAAAAAAAACGACCCTACAAAATAGAGTCGTTTTTTGTTCGCCAACCAAAGCGGCTTTTTTCAACTGTCTATTTTATAGGGTCCATTTTAGCTTTTTCAAGCCGGGAACACGGTCTTTATGCAGCTGGTCTGTTTGTAATTACAGATCTTTCGCAAGTGCTTCGATCTCCGCCCGGGACAG
>WQUS01000051.1 GCA_009781965.1 Bacillota bacterium
GCGCCTGAAGTTCCCATTGAGGCTGTTGAATCAGTTGCTCTTGAGGAGCCCCTTGAGGGGCGAATACCAGCACCGGTCAAAACGGCACAATTGGCCAAAACGCCTAAGTCTGCCGCAAAGCAGCCTCTGGTCAAAAATGAGATTCATACCATGGGCCGCTGGCAGGACAAACCATTGGAGTGGCTGGTTCTTGATGTGCAGCCGGACAGGGCGCTGCTGATTGCGCGGGACTGCTTACTGCAGGCGCCGTACAACGAAGAACAGAAAACTGTGACTTGGAAGCAATGTACACTGAGAAAAAACCTGTTGCCCCAACTTTTAACGCAAATATTCGATGCAACGGAGCAGAATAATGTCTTGTCGAGTAATAACCGGAATCCTGACAATGAAAACTACGGAACGCCGGGCGGCGCCGACACCGAGGACAAGTTGTTTCTGCTCAGTATTGACGAGGTGAAAAAATACTTCCCCTATGATGAAGCCCGTGTTGCCCATCTGAACGGTAAAGCGGTGTTTTGGTGGCTGCGGTCCCCCGGCTTAAGCAGTTACCTTGCCGCTTTTGTCAGCACTGGCGGCCTTGTCAGCGGTAATGGCTACCTTGTGAGTTGGTCTGAGGGGTCCGTTCGGCCCGCTTTCTGGCTTAATCGGCAATCTTAATATCTTTCAATCTTTCTTTCCATCTATGAGCCGAAAGCGGCGTAATTTTCAGCCGTCTAGGGTGGCCGGCGGATTTTCATTCAAGCCGGCCTATATCTATGGCTGGTACTGAAGATTAAAGTACTGCAAAACGGAGGGGTTCCATCCATGGCCCAAAGTTCGCCCAGTGAATTAGTCGTCGTAACGCGGGCAAAGGAACTGTGTTCCTATATTATGACTGTGACGCAAAAATCACCCAAGCATTTTCGTTTTACCTTTGTAACGCGGCTTCAAAATCTTTCCCTAAATGTCATTGAGAACATATACCGGGCGAATGACATATTTTTTGGAGGTAAGCATGGCACGAAGCACTATGCGGAACGCTTGGAATACCAGCGCAAAGCGCTGACCGACATTCGGATTTTGGCCTATTTCGCTTTTCTTGCGATGGAACAGCAGAGTATTCTGCCCAAACAGTATGAACAAATTTCGAAACTTTCGACAGACTGTCAGCATTTGCTTGGCGCGTGGATCAACAGCGATAAAAAGCGGTTACCGCCTTCCGGCAGCCTATTGTAACGAGAAGGTGTTAATACGAGGGATTTGATCGAAAACGGTGTTTTGGTGGCTGCGGTCCCCCGGCAACAACAGTAACAATGCCGCTAATGTCAGCAATGACGGCAATGTCAACGATAATGGCAACAATGTAAGTTGGTCTGAGGGGTCCGTTCGTCCCGCTTTGCCTGTAGGCCCGAAACCTAACCCTACGTTGGGCGGTCTGTGCGAACAGGAAAAGGGATCAGATTCCTTTTCGGCGAGTGAGCGCCGGAAAAACACATGTTGGCGAAAGGTGAGACGCGCAAAACAAAACTGTTGCTTTTCACCACTTTACGGTTCCCTGCCAGGGAACCGCAGGCGAGGGCACAGGCGTTGATACGTCTGCGTCCTCTCGTCAACCAATTATAGGAGGCTGTTAATATTACAGACTTTGAGCGGATCTGTGACTTCCAGAATCTATATAAAGCCCATGTTGCTGCGCGGCGGGGGAAACAGGGTAAGAAAGACGTCATCATTTTTGAGCTTAACCTGGCTGAAAATATTTGTTTCTTGCAGCGTAGCTTGTTGGATGGCGCCTATGCGCCGGGGGCATACCGCCAGTTTTATGTTTTCGACCCCAAAGTAAGGTTGATCCATGCGCCGCTGTACAAAGACGTGGTGGCACAGCACTGCATCTGTGATCAAGTACTGGCCCCGTTGCTGGAAAACAGGCTCATCCATGACAACGCCGCTTGCCGCAGGGGCAAAGGCACACACTTCGCTATTTACCGCTTGACGGATTTCATGCGCGATTACCATAAATGGCATGGAGCCCATGGGTACATCTTGAAATGTGATTTTCGGAAATACTTTGCGAACATTGACCACGTTATTCTGAAACAAAAACTTGCCCGCATTGTCCTCGACAAAGATGTGTTAAGGTTGTTGTTTTGTATTATTGACAGTTACCAAAGCGAACCGGGCAGGGGGTTGCCGCTTGGCAATCAGACCAGTCAATGGTTTGCGCTCTATTATCTGGACGCGTTTGACAGATTGATTAAAGAACAACTGCGTATAAAATACTATACCAGATATATGGACGACTGTATTTTGCTTCATGAAAGCAAAGAGTTTCTCGTGGATTGTCTGACGGCGTTGCGTCGGTTTGCCGCAGAGGACGCCGGGCTGACGTTTAACGAAAAAACACAGATTTTTCCTATTGCTAACGGCGTGAATTATTTGGGCTTTCATTTCTATCTCGCCACAAGTGGTAAGGTTATCCGCAAGGTGCGCAATGCGGCTAAGAACAGATTCAAGCGGAGCTTGAAGGGCATGAAAAAAGACTTCGCCGCCGGATCTGCGGAGCCTGCTAAGATCCGGCAGCGGCTGTGCAGCTACCTGGGGCATCTGCGGCATGGTCATACTTACCGCCTGCGGCATAAGGCGCTGGGTGCATTTGTGCTGGAAAGAGGCGCTGCCGGACCGTCCGGTGCAAAAACATAGCGTAAGTTACAGCACTGAGCAAATAGAAAAATTTGTTGCCCGCCGGCGGCAAATTACATTATAATTTATTAAACAGCAGGTAAGTATTGTCAATGGGAGAATAAGCCATGCTTGATTTGCAAGATGAGAAATTCAACCGTATTGGAAACAATCTCAGCACACTGATAGAATTGACCGGTCATATTAAAATCAATCGGGTGATCCCTTTTGTGGGCGCGGGAATGTCCATTGATGTTTACGGCTCTTGGGGTTCGGCCCTGAAACGCATCATGGCCGGTCATATCCCCGAAAGTAAAGCTCAAGATATTCAAAAAAGACTGATTGATAAGTTTTGCTATGAAAAAGCCGCTGAGGAAATTTGTGATTTTTTAGGCAAAGCAACTTTTTATAATCAATTAACAGCCGTGTTTGGTGAGCTGGCTAGAGATAAATACGGTAAGCTGCTGCTTACTGACGAGAAGCTGCAAACAATGTCAGTACGCTATCTGCCCGGAATATTTAACAAATCTTTGGTCATCACCACTAATTTTGACCAGGTGCTGGAACGTTCTTTTCAGATGGCGATGAACCCTTTTGAGGCAACAGTGGCTTTGCGGCATTTAAGCGATTGGCAGGCTGCTCAAGTGGGGCGCGGCCTCCGGCGCTATTTAATCAAAATTCATGGTTGTGTGTCCGCCCCTGATGAAGTAGTGATGACCAAAGAGTCATACAATAATTTATATGAAAAAGAACCGCAACATATGGAGCGTCTAATCCGTATTTTCAGCGGGAATCAGCTTTTGTTTATTGGCTGCAGTCTTGATCAGGACCGCACGGTGGATTTGCTGCGCAAGGTTGGCTTGGGCGGTCACTATGCCATTTTGCCCATGAAAGCCGGGGCTGAAGACGAAGAATTTCTTAAACGAAAGCGGATTGTGGAAGATGAGCTGCAAATGCGCTGCATCTGGTATCCTAAGGAGAATGGGCATCCCCAGGGTGAACATCATTATGTGGCGGACATTCTGGAGTATATTGACGCTGATGTTGCAGGCCGGATTGGATCGGTTGAAGCAGTTGCGCCTGGGAATCCCCTTATGGGGCGAATGGCCTTAGCCGTCAAAATAAAACAACCGGTCCAGGTGGCACAGCCTGCTGCGCCTAATGAGCCCAGTGGCGAGAGAAAATTTTTAACTGCTAAAGTGGAAAAATCCGTTCAGGGGCCCCAGTCTGCCGGGAAGCCACCTTTGGCTAAAAATGAGATTTATACCATGGGCCGCTGGCAGAACAAACCACTGGAGTGGCTGGTTCTTGATGTGCAGTCGGACAGAGCGCTGCTGATTACCCGGGATTGTTTGCTGCGGGCGCCGTATCATGAAGAATTTGAAAGCGTGACTTGGGAACAGTGTACACTGAGGAACAAACTGCTGCCTGAACTTTTAACGCAAATATTTGATTACAGGGAGCAGGAGCGGGTCAAGCTTTGGAAGAACCGGAATCCTGACAATGAATACTGGAAAACGCCAGGCGGCGCCGTCACCGAAGATAAATTGTTTCTGCTCAGCGTTGAGGAAGCAATACAATACTTTCCTGATGAAAAGGCCCGTGTCGCCAGCCTGAATGGAAAAGCGGTGTTTTGGTGGCTGCGGTCCCCCGGCGACATCAGTGACGATGCCGCTTATGTCACCAATGACGGCGATGTCCACGCTTATGGCTTCGTTGTGAGTTGGTCTGAGGGGTCCGTTCGTCCCGCTTTCTGGCTTAATCGGCAATCTTAATATCTTTCAATCTTTCTTTTTATCTGCTATAAAATGATCCAATAACGAAATTGTACATTAATACCGGTAACAATACCGGCGACGATGATTAATACCAAAGAAAGGGTTGCCCCATTGACGCGGATGCAAAAAAACAACAATCTATTGGTGGCCCCGGTTCTTAAATGGGTGGGCGGCAAGCGTCAGCTGCTGTACCATCTAATCCAGCTGCTGCCGCGGCGGATTACCGTCTATTGCGAGCCATTTGTCGGCGGCGGCGCCTTGCTTTTTTCCCGGCGGCCGCAGGTGGCCTACGTCAACGATATTAACGAGGAACTGATCCGCGTCTATAGGGTGATCAAGGATGACGTGGAAGCGCTGATTACCTCCCTGCAGGGATTTAAGAATGAAGCCGGGTATTTTTACGCCGTCAGGGATTGGGACCGGGACAGAACGGCATACGCCGCCCGCCCGGAGGCGGAAAAAGCCGCCCGCATCCTCTACCTGAACAAAACCTGTTACAACGGATTGTTTAGAGTGAATAGCGCCGGTGAATTCAATGCTCCCTTCGGCTACTACCGCAATCCTAATATCGTTAACGCTCCTGTGCTCAGGGCGGTCAGCGCCTATTTGAATCAAGCGACGGTACATTTAACAGCCCTTGATTATGCGGCGGTGTTAAAGGAACTGCCCGCAGAATCGTTTGTTTATTTTGATCCCCCCTATGACCCGGTTTCCGAGACCGCCAATTTTACCGGTTATGCCAAAGGCGGGTTTAGCCGTGCCGAGCAGATCAGACTGCGCCAATGCTGCGATGATTTAGACCGACGAGGAATAAAATTTATGCTCTCCAATGCCGCAACTGATTTTATCAGGGAACAGTACAATGCTTATCACATTACCGTCGTGCAGGCCAAAAGGGCGGTTAATTCCGATGGCGCCAAACGGGGGGAAGTGGCTGAGGTAGTGGTGCGAAACTATGAGTAGCTTTCCGGCACGCTCGGTTATAACCGGCTTGCTATGCGCAGGCGTTTTTCTAGCCGTCTTATTTATTTATGCCGCGTATGCCGCGCCAGATAAATATAAAACCCCTGCAAGCGGCGTGGTATCCTGGTGTGCCGCCGATGTTAATTATGACGGGAAGGATGAGGTGCTCGCCATTGTGGGGGAAGGAACTTTAAAAGACATGCGTCAGCGCTATGGGCAGGAGCTTTTAATCTATGATTTATCCGCGCTTGAAACGGTAAAAAACGGCCGGGCCGGACAGTTTGCGCCGCTGCACTCCTTCGATCTTACCGCTCTAAACCCCATGCGGGTAATGGCGGGGGATATTGACGGCGACGGCATCAAAGAAATTGGCGTGCAGGTGTATAAAGCCACAAAATTTTATCCGACGCTTGATAAACGGCCGTTTTTTTACCGTTTGGCCGGGGGCGAGCTTGTGCCCGTCTGGTTGGGTTCCCGCTTGTCCCGCCCTTTTGATGATTACATATTGGCGGACGTGGACGGCGATCAAATGGCCGAACTTGTTTCCATTGAGCGTTTGCAGGACGGAACACAAGTAATTTGCACTTATAAGTGGGACGACTTCGGGTTTGAGTTAGTCAATGAACAAAAAGGAGCTGATTTTAATGCTGTGGTCAAGAAACAATAAGCGGCGCAAAGTGATGGTCTGGTTACTGGTGGCGGTGTTTGTGCCGCTAATGCTTGCCGGGTGTGGAACCCAAAAACAAACGACAACGCCTGCCCAGCCGCCTTCCCCGCCCGACCAGACGGCAAATAACGGCGCGCCGTCGATATTTGTGAATTATAAGCCTGATTTTAATCAAGGCGCCGCTGGATATACCGAGCCGGCGGTTACGGCCAGGGTTAAAGAATATACTATCGCCGACGGGCTGAAAAATGTGGCCAACACCGATCAATTTGCCAATCTTAACGCCAATCAAATAGCATCGTTAGTGAAAAACGGATTTGTCGTATCGCCCACCGCCCACGAACAGCTCTTTTATATCTATGAAGACAATGCCTACAAAAAAGTGCCGAGCTATATCAGCAGCGATACGGTGTTACAGCTTTATCACATTTTTTATGATTTCACGCTCAGGAATCTTGAAATGTCCAGCTTTTTCGCCGAAGCGAAACAACTGAACAACAATCTCCTCCGGCAGCTTATCCTTGACTATGGCTCAGTTTCCGAACCGGCGGTCAAAGAGCAAACCCTCAAAGCAATCGCCTATTTTGGTGTGGCGCAGCTGGCCTTTGGCGAGAGTCTGCCGGATAATTTTCCGGCCGCGGTTAAGGATGTCGTGGAACAGGAAGCGGCGTTGGTTAATGGGGCAAGCGGTTCGGCCAATTCGCCGCTGCTGGGAGTCCGGGTGGATTATTCCCTGTTTACTTCCCGCGGGCATTACACCCGCTCTGAGGAACTGACCAACTATTTTAAAGGTATGTCCTGGTATGGAGTGGCTCCCTTGCCCTTGTACAAAGGCGACAACAGCCGGGACGTAAATGCTACGCTCAGAGCAATCATCTCAACCATCGCTCTGTGCCGGCTGCCTGAGGAAAAAGGCGTTAAACTGTGGGAAAACATCTACAGCGCCACTTCCTTTTTCGTGGGCAATGCCGATGATCTTACTCCCTACGAGTACGCCCTGCTGATCCAGGAGGTTTACGGAGCCGACCCCGATTTGAACGGGCTTAATGATCCCGCCAAACTCGAAGCCTTTTATCAAGCGGCGGATCAATTGCCCGGCCCCCGGATTAATTCCAAAGCCAGTGCGGATGTAAAAGGCAAACAATTCCGCTTTATGGGGCAAAGGTATATTCCCGATGCGGAAATTCTGCAGGAGTTATCGGACAGCGATAACCGTCCTATTCCCTTAGGGCTGGATGTAATGGCGGTTTTGGGGTCGGAACGGGCGGCGAATATTATCGCCGGGCAATACAAACCCAGCGAGCAATGGCCCGGTTATACCGCTGCCTATAATGAAATGAAAGCTAAATTTACCGATTTGCCGGCGGCAACCTGGCAGTCTAATATGTATTACGGCTGGTTATTTACGGTGCAGTCTTTACTGGGTGATTTTGGCGCCGGTTATCCGATGTTTATGAGGAACACCGCCTGGCAGGATAAATCTTTGTCAACCGCGCTGGGCAGCTGGGC
>WQUS01000052.1 GCA_009781965.1 Bacillota bacterium
CTCCCACCCAGGAGATCAAGGTTTATGTAACGGGGGAAGTACAACACCCCGGGGTGTACATTCTTGAGGCCGGCGCCAGGGTAGTGGACGCGGTGAATATGGCCGGCCCCACGGAAAAAGCGGATTTGGAACATTTGAATCTGGCGGCCCCTCTGCAGGATGGGCTTACGTATCCGGTACCTAGTAAAGACCAGCTGAACGCTCAGCCTCCGGCGGCGGGGGAAGGAAGCGGCGCTGCCGTTTTGTCTCCGCCGGCCGGTCCGGCTGGCGCTGTTGCCGGGGCGCCCGGTCTGATTAACATTAACACCGCCGGCCAGGCCCAGCTTGAAGAGTTGCCCGGTATCGGGCCCGCTCTGGCTCAGCGGATTATAGACTACCGCACTAAAAACGGGCCTTTTCTGTCCGCTGAGGATATTATGTCGGTTTCCGGCATCGGTGAAAAACGGTATGAGCAACTTAAGGATTTGATCACTGTTTATTGAACGGCCAGATCAAACGTAGCTGTGCAGGCTGGATAACAGCAGATTAACGCCAAAATAGGTAATCAGGACCGCTATAAAGCCGATGATTGACATCCAGGCTGCCCGGTGGCCTTTCCAACCATAGGTATACCGGGCATGGAGGTGGACAACGTAGATCAGCCAGGTGATCAGTGCCCAAACCTCTTTGGGATCCCAGCTCCAGTAAGAACCCCAGGCACGTTCGGCCCAGATGGCTCCGGTGATGATCACCAGAGTCATGAAAGGAAAGGCAAAGGCTATGGCGCCATAATTCAGCTCATCCAGCATCTTCAGGTCGGGTAACATTTTAGCAAAGCCCTCCGGGTTTTTGTCCGCCGCCGATTTTTTCTCCTTGAGCAGATACATCACGGCAATGGCGAAAGAAACACCGAAACCGCCATAAGCCAAGATGGCCGTGATAACATGAAATTGCAGCCAGTAACTTTGTAAAGCCGGCATCAACGGCGTAATTTCCTTGGGGAGCAGGGAAGCATAGCCGATTAAGACAAAGATCAGCGGCGTAACAAAGGCGCCCAAAGCTTTAACGGTATAACGGCGTTCGAAAAATAAGAAAACCAAGGCCATGCCCCAGGCAAACAGCGAAGTAAATTCGTACATATTAGTGAAAGGCAAGCGTCCGGCTGCAACAGTGCGCACAACCATAGACCCGGTATGGAAAGCAAAAGCCAGCGCGGTTGCCCAAAATGCCGGTCCGGTTTTCTCCTGCCGCCGGACAGTGTAAACGAAATAAAGAACCATGGCTGCCAGGTAACATACCACAGCTAAACTAAACAGGTCGTTTTCTAAGGGACTAAACACTTTTTATTCACCTCGCTGTAACTTTGCTTCCAGTTTTCGTATTTCTTCCGCCAAACGGGCCGGAAAACGGCGGGCGGTTCCGGTTATCAAGACCAGGCAACCTTCGGGAGCAGGAGTGACCATGGCCCAGATGCGCTGCGGAAAGACATAGAAGCTTAATAAAAGTCCCAGCATCATTAGGACGGAGCCTATATAGACGATGGGAATCCCCGGATCTTTGACAATCTGCAAACCGGTGTAGTTGCGGTAGCCGTTAAAGGTAACCGTGATGATATCGTTAACTTTGACCGGCTTGTCCAACTCCGCTAAATCGTATTGCAGGACTTGGTCTCCCTGATAGAGGATGTAAAGCACCCGGGGGTTTTGGGGCAAAGGGCTGCGGTTTTCGGGATGCCCGGCGGCGCTGCTATAGTAGTCAGGGTAAAAAATGGTCCTGATGCTCAAGTCACCCCCCAGTTGGGCTGTATCCCGGTCAAACGAACTGAATTTGCTTTCTTTGCCCCGGTTGGTCAGTACGCCGTCGACGACCCAACCGTAGCTGGTTTGATAAAAGGTGACCCCCTGATAGGTTAACGGGTTGTTCACCGAGATAACTTTGCGCATGATTTGCCTGGCGCCGTCTATGACTTGCAAATCACTGTAGTATTGCTTAGGCATGTAATTATCATAATAGTCAATCTGAAAATCATTTAGTTTGATTGCAAAGCCGGTTTGCCGGATGGCAAAGCTTTCACCCAAGGGGATATTGGCGTAGCTTTTAAATCCTGTCAGACCGCCGTAAAGGGCGCCGATTACAATTAACACCAGGCTTAAGTGAGTGACCAAAGAGCCAAAAGGTCCAAACCGGCCGCGGTCGGCATAGCAATAAAACCGGTCCTGCTTCTCTGTTAAGAATACGCGATAACGCCGTTCCTGGCAGTGCCGGCATAAGCCGGCGGCAGTATCAGCGGCGCTCATGTTGGAGCAGGCTTGTCCTTTAATGGGGGCGTCGGAATAAGCTTCTTCTTCGTAAAGGTACTGAAAAGCAGCGGTTTGCCGCCGGAGGGGCGTCAAACGCTTCAGACTGCAGGCCAAAAGGCTGACAATTAATAAAAAAACAAGGGTATAAAACCACCAGGAATGGTATACGTCGTTCAGATGAAATAACAGGATAAAATTTGCGCGTAAAGGCCCGTAAAGCTGCTGATAAAATGCCGGCTCTTCCCCCTGGGGGACAATGGAGCCAAATACGGCCAGTGTGGCAATAATA
>WQUS01000053.1 GCA_009781965.1 Bacillota bacterium
CGGGCTGGACCCAACAAGACTGCGCATTGACTTTATGTCCGGCAGCGAAGGCAACCTGTTTGCCGAAACAGTGAATGATTTTGTCGGGCAGATCAAGAAACTGGGGCCGCTGGGCCAAAAAGAAGGCCTGGAGGAAACCGAGCGCAACGCCAGACTGGCGGCGGTGACCAGGCTAGTCCCCTATATCAAAGTGGAAAAACAGGAGAAACTGGGCGTGCGTCTGGGGAATCCCCAAGACTATGCGGGGTATTTCACCAAAGAGGAAGTTGACGAACTGCTGAACAATGTGGCCTCCTATTATATCGATCCTCAGAAATGCCAGGCCTGTATGACTTGCGCCAGACGCTGTCCCGCCGAAGCAGTGATCAGCGCGAAAAACCAAATCCATGTTATCGACCAGGAAAAATGCATTAAATGCGGCACTTGCTTAACCGCCTGCCCCGCCAAGTTCGGTGCGGTAACCAAATTAACCGGCGCCCCGCCGCCGCCCCTGCCCGAAGCGGAAAGAACCGTGGTCAGAAAAAGTAAGGAAAAAACCGGGTAAGTCTCTGTTTATAAGACCATGCACCGTTACTTCTTGATCAGGCAAGTAACGGTGCATGGTCAGCTGTTGTGCTTTTGAAAACATAACGACAGACTTGCGGCGATAAGTCATAATATTTAAAAAAGTGACCCGGGGAGGGGTAAAGATGCGTTATGCGGAGACGGGATATAATTTAGAAATTGATTTATCCACCGGAAACATTGAAAAAGTGGCCACCGACCCCGCATTAATGGCCCTTCATTTAGGGGGTCTTGGTACCGACCTGAAGATTATGTGGGATCGAGTGCTCCCGGAAACCAAAGCCTTTGACCCGGAAAATCTGCTGATCTTCAGCAGCGGGCTTTTATGCGGCACGCCGGTTTACAGTGCCAGCCGCACCGTTGTCACGACCATTTCGCCTCAGACTGATCTGCTGGCCTATCCGCTTATGGGGGGGTTTTTGGCCGCGGAATTAAAATATGCCGGTTACGACAAGGTGATTATCCGCGGCAAGGCCTCTAAGTTGGTTTATATCTGGATCCATAACGACCGGGTGGAACTGCGCGACGCTTCCGCTTTAAAAGGTAAAGGAGCTATTGAAACCCAGGAACTGATCAGGGAAGAATTAAAGGAGCCGAAAGCCCAGGTAGCCGCGATTGGCCTGGCCGGTGAAAACAAGGTCTTTTACGCTTCCATCGAACAATCCAGATCAAGCGCCAGCCGGCTCGGGGCCGGCGCCGTGATGGGAGATAAAAACGTCAAAGCGATCGCCGTCCGGGGCACCAAAGATATCTACCTGGCCCGGGGGGATGAATTAATGAAACTGATGGCCCGGGCCAGGGCATTCGTTCAGCACCGCAACGCCAATCCCCTCCAGATAGCGGTGCATTCCCCCCAACACAGCGGTATCGTCGGCTCGACCCAAGAAATGAAATATACCGATGAGAGCTGGCATACCACAGGTTTTGCCTGGGGCAATGCCCGCACCCGCAGAAAAGACTTTTGGACCAAAGAAATTGAGGACAATTGGGTAAACAGCCAGACAAAAGCCATTAGGCGATTTATCAGCTGTTTTAACTGTCCTCAAGAATGCGGGGGTTTGATTGACCATCCTGGTGTGCCGCGGTTCATGATGAAGTGCTTCTCCAAGCTTACTTACGCCATGGCGGCATATGTGGACGACCTGGACTTTACCTGGAAAATCTGTCAACGGGCTTTTGACTATGGATTAGATTCTTTTTCCACCCCGCAAGTGCTGGCTTTCGCGGTGGAACTTTATGAAGCCGGCATTCTGACTGACGCCGACTTCGCCGGCTGTCCCACCGATCAAGAAGGCAGATTCCTATGGCTGCTTGACCGGGTGGCCAGGCGGGAAGGAATCGGCGATTTGCTGGCCGAGGGCACTTACTATGCGGCCCGCAAAATTGGCCGTGGCGCGGAAGCATTTGATCATAACACCATTAAAAAGCACGAGCAGATGAATATCAAATTAGGCATGTTGGATCCCCTGTACTACCTGATGTATTCGACCAACGAAAAAATCAGCATTACCCAAATCGAAGGCAATTGGCCTCAGGGGGCGATCGCCTCCAGAGAGGAGCGGGAGGAGTTCATCAAGGACTGGCCCCAACTGCCGGATGAAAAATTTAAACAATATCTCCTGGACTGGGAGCCGCGGGGCGAAAAAGCAAACCCCTTCTATCCGACCCCGGAAATCTCTTCCGAAATCGTGGACTGGATGGAAACATTGCACAATATTGACGACGCTCTGGGGTTGTGCGCCGGGTGGGGTTCATTTATCCTGAAGCCCCCTTACCACATTCACAATTACCCGCAAATAATTTCGGCGGCGACCGGGCTGGCATTGGATGAGGCGGGATTAAAACAAATAGCCAACCGCAACCGCAATTTACACCGGGCCTTTAATAACCGGCGCGGTTTGCGCCGCGCCGATGAAAAACCGCCGGCGGACCATTGGAAGCACAGATACCCAGAGTACGAAGAAGAACTGTTGACCGCCTATTACAAATTCAAGGGCTGGAATAATGAAGGTATTCCGACCAAAACAAGATTACAGGCGTTAAATTTGGCTTATGTCGCCGAAGACCTGGAAAGGAGAGGGATATTGACAGATGGCCAAGATGAAAAAGAAAGTTAAAACGATTACGGTCAATGCGGATAAATGCAACGGCTGCCGGGCCTGCGAGATAATCTGCTCTTCTTTTCACGCCACGCCAAAGTATAGCAGCGTTAATCCGGCCCGCTCCCGGATTCAGGTGGTCAGCCACCGGCTAAAAGATATCATGTTTCCGGTGGTAGCAGGGGAATATGCGCCCGCCGAATGCATGGGCCGGGATAAATATATCATTGCCGGCAAGGAATATGACGAATGCGCCTTCTGCCGAGCAGTCTGCTCCACCCGAGACATTTTTAAGGAGCCGGATACCGGACTGCCGCTTAAATGCGATATGTGCGAAGGCGAAGACGAACCTTTATGCGTGCAGGTTTGTTTAAACGATGTTCTGGTTTACGAGGAAAGGGAAGAGGAAGTCGAAGCGGAAGACAAGCCGGACGAGCTGGAACAAAGCCTGCAAGCGCTGTTGGACGACCACGGCTTGGAAAAACTGGCTGATATCCTGGCCAGGATGGCGGAAAAAGCTTAGACAGGCCGGCGGCAACAAGCCGCCGCACAACTGTACAGTGTTTATTAACAGTGAAAATCAACTGAATTTCGCTACAACTATTTATCAAGCCTTAAAGCCCGTATCCTTTACATACCAATGGATACGGGCTTAATTGGTAATATCTGACATCAATGACGAGTTAAAATACTCAAGTGGATTGATTGATAAGCATTTATGATGGATAACCAGTTAACAATTACCACGGATGCCGCTATTTTTGCGCTTTCTCCTGAGCAAGTTTAGCCGTGACCAATTCCCGTAATTCGCGTTTGAGAATTTTACCTGCCGGGCTTAATGGGAACGATTCCATGATTTCCAATCTTTCCGGGAGCTTAAAGGCGGCAATGTTTTGCTTTTTCAAAAATCCAACCAGTTCTTCGAAGGTTAAGCTTTCGCCTTTTTTCAGCATCACAAAAGCGCAGGCTTTTTCGCCGAATGCCTCGTCCGGCATGGCGACCAGAGAAACGTTTTCCACTTTGGGATTGGCTAAAATATAGTTTTCTACCTCGTCACAGCTTATTTTTTCACCGCCGCGGTTAATGATGTCTTTTTTACGGCCTTCGGTAAATAAATAGCCTGCCTCATTCATGCGCACTATATCGCCCATGCGATAGTAACCGTCCGGAGTGAAGGATGTTTTATTCTGTTCCGGCGCTTTGTAATAACCGTGAATGGTATAGGGACCGCGGGTAATCAATTCCCCTGTTTCGCCAATGGGTACTTCGTTGAAATGTTCGTCTACCACTTTGTATAAGTCGCCGGGCGAAATAGGTTTGCCGGAGCTGTTAATAACCATCTCCTCACTGGCGTCCAAAGGAACCAGATTTAGCATGCCCTCCCCAGTCCCGAATACTTCTTGCGGGAAAACATTGAATTTTTTTCGTAAAACCAGACGCATTTCCGGTGCTAACCTGGCGCCGCCATTTTGAATCATTTTCAGCGAGCTGGTATCATATTTTGCCGGCACCGGGGAAGCCAGCCACCTTGCATCTAACGGACCGGCCGAGGCTATAACGGTTACTTTTTCCTTGGCTACGGTGGAAAAAACCGTTTCCTCGTCCATCCCGGCGGCAATGACCGCTTTCCCGCCATAATAGAAAGAAGCCAAGTAGCCGGGGCAGCCTAAGGTATAGTTATGGGCCATTGGCAACACAGCCATAAATATAGTAGTCTCATCAAATCCGCTAACCGTACCGCATTGGCGGATATTATAAACATATTCATTGTGTGTGCGCGGAATCAGTTTCGGTATGCCGGTTGTGCCGCCGGAAAGAAGCATGAATGCTACTTGATCGGGATCCGGATTGAATTGCGCCAAGTGATCGGGCGGATATTTGTTTTCTATCGGTGTGTCAAGGAGCTTTTCCAAAGAAATAACCTGTCCGTTTGTTGTCGGACCTTGAACAAATAAATATTTAAGGCTTTGTTGGACTGCTTTAACTTCTTCGACCATACTGACGTAATCAAATTTTCCGGTGGGGGTGAAAGTGGCCACGGCTTGTGAATGGGCGACGAAGTGATTGATCTCGGTAAAACGGTGAGCGGGCAAAGCGAGCACCGGGATCACGCCAATTTTGAATAAAGCCAATAAAGTGTATACATTTTCCAAGGAGTTGGCTAACTGAAATACCACCCGTTCCATTGGTTTCAGTCCTAAATCCAGGAAATGCAGCGCCAGCCTGTTTACTTTTTCAGCCAATTGGGTGTAAGTAACCCGTTCGTCGCCAAAAACCAGACATTCTTTGGCGCCGTACTTTTTGATGGCGTTATCCATCATGTCGTTCAACGTAATGTCCTGCCAGTAGCCTTTCTCTCGGTAAAGTTTAGCCAGTTCCTCCGGATGTGGTACAATACCTTCAAGCAAAGTTTGTTTTTTCATAAGTGCTCACCCTTTTCAAATTTATTAGCATCAATCTAAAATCATATTACGGTGTCATACTTAACACGCCAATCAATTTCCAGTAAGGTATAACTGCCACCAAAGCCACCAAGGCGGCTACAATGTAAATTGCTCCGAACACAACTACGTGATTGGGGGCCCATCCTTTGTTCTGCAGCATTCCTTCAGCCATCAGCAACCAAGGCTGTTGGTAACTCAGGAGGAAGAAATTGATACAAATTAGGAAAGCCATGGTTATAACCAGCGGGTGATACCCAAAATTAGTAAACAGCATGGTAGTCAAACTGGCCGTTAAAGCAATGGTGGTAAAACCCCATGGAACATCAAGGAATCGGATCAGCATCAGCCCTACGGTAAGTACCAGCATTAAGAGAAGTGCATGAGGCGCCAAACCTTGAATGGCAGGAGTGATGAGCGGGCTGAACCAGTCAGTAATCCCGGCAAACCTAAAAAGCTGCGATAACCCGACGGCTGCCCCAAAAAACACTAGCGTATCCCAACTAATCCCGGTGCTAATTTCTGGGCCGTCAATAATCTTGGTCATGATAAAGACGAACAAAGCAGCCATGGCTACAGCGGCTGAAGGGACATGGTGTATTCGCTCGGTAAAAAATAAGACCAAAACAATCAACAAAGTAACCAGTACAATAGTTTCGTCCCGGGACATTTTGCCTAATTTTTTGTACTCCGCTCTAAAAGTATCCACGCTGATAGCAATCGGTTGATTGGGTTTTGTAAATATATAGGCAAACACGGCATACAGAACTGTGATCAGCATCCAAGGCAAGCATAGAACACGAAGCCATTCGCCGCTGGTGGCATATCCTTTCATTTCCACCGGCAAAAAACCTTGCATGAGGGGACCGGACAAAGAACCGGTAAGCCAGCCGGTGCCTGGAAAAACGCACATGCCAAAAGCCAACAGGGTTACATAAGCGGCCCCCTTGGAACGGTGCTCCAGTTTACAGGCATCCACAATACTAAAGGCGATTGGAAGAATAATAGCGACCCGCACGAGAATTGAAGGAGTAAGTGCGGAAAGTACCACCCCAATGATAAACCAGCTAACGGCGATCGTTGCCCAACTGGGTTTAAAACTTTTCAGTACCAGATAGGCCAACCTCTTTCCCAAGCCGGTTTTTTGCAGCACAAAACCAAAGTAAAGAGCCGGAAGCAAGGTCCATACTGTAGAAGTAACAAAACCGTTGGTAGCTATCGCAAAAACTTGGCCGCTGGTATAGGCTTTCCCAGTAGCCGGGTCAAGCAAATGTCCCGACGCCACATGCAAAGAAATAACTGCCAAGGCGCCAAAGATAACCACTGAAGAACCTGCCGTCAGTGGCACATTACCCGGTTTGAAAATCCACAGACCTAATGTAATCAGCACCACGCCCAAGATTTCATGCCCCATAGCAGGCAAACCGGAACCTATGAAAGGCTTGCTAAAAATAATCAATAAACCGAGAACAATGAAACATATTGCCCCAATCATTTTTCTATCCATATTGATCCTCCTTTGTATAAATATATTTATATTATGAATTGTCTGAAATATATTGTCAATAAACAACTTAATAAAAATATTTTTTCAAATTACTATTGTCCAGATGGTGTATGAGTTGTACCTTATTTAAACATGTATGTTTTTAGGACATACATGTTTTTATTTAGCGCAGGCCGACGAGCCGACAACTTGCTAAACTCCGATAAAACAAACTTTATTTTTCGTTTAATCAGCTTTCATACTTATCCGCCGGTATAAAAATTGCAGTGAAAAAGAGTGGGTCATTTATTTTAAATGCAGCAGCGGATTGTTCTGACAGCGGAACAATATAAAGGGGAGGGAGGAACATAAGTATTTGAGTGAAACCAAGATTGTCTTAAATTCCAGCAGGATTTCACCAAACAAAGCAAGAAATAATACAAGATCTTTAATGCATACGCAGGCTAAATAAAAACGTGTCCAAACAAATAAAATAACTGCGGAAAATAATTCCAGGGCTAAAAATACATTTAGAGGTGTTAAAAATGAGGTACGCAGAAACAGGATATAATCTGGAAATAGATTTATCCCGGGGCAACATTGAACGGGTGGAAACAGACCCCGGATTGACAAGACTTTTTCTGGGCGGCCAGGGCGTTAACGCCAAAATAATCTGGGATCGGGTCGCGCCGGAAGTGCAGCCCTTTGATGAAGATAACTTATTGATTTTCGGCGCCGGCCTATTACACGCCACGCCCGTTGTCGGCTGCAACCGGACCAGCGTGAACACAATCAATCCCATGACCGGCATCTTCGGACATTCGACCATGGGCGGATACCTGGGACCGGAAATAAAACACGCCGGTTACGACCGCATTATCATCCGCGGCAAAGCGCCGCAGCTGGTTTACTTATGGATCAAAAATGACAAAGTGGAAATACGCGACGCCG
>WQUS01000054.1 GCA_009781965.1 Bacillota bacterium
CAGACCGGAGCAGTCGGAAACGGCGGTATTTGTGCGTAATATCCTGCTAGTGGCTAGTGAAAGCGCCAAGACATATCCGGGGCTTACCGGCAGACTGGAAAGCAGACTTGAGGAAAAACCGGTCAAGCTGTCCAAGCAGCAGATGCGCATGTTGTTATTCCTGGCCGCCGGGAAAAACAACCGCCAGATTAGCGAAGAAACCGGATTAAACCTCAACACTGTGAAAGCGCATTTATTCAAGCTATACGAAAAACTTGCGGTCAACAGCGCGACCGAAGCGGTGCTGAAAGCATATCGGCTCGGTATTTTGGCCAAAGAAGGAGCGGAGGAGTAAACAGCACCGAACAATCTCACCAAGGCCGGATAATATTGTGTTCGTTGCTACTCAAAGCCCCGGTACGCAGAATTATTAACCGTAAGCGACTTCTTGGAGAGCATGAGCGCAAGGTTAATAATTCTGCATACCGGCTCGATGCCGAACAGTAACACATAAACAGTAACAACGCCGTGCTTAAAGCATATCGAATTGGTATTATTGACAGGCAGATTAGAAAAGTATAAGCTAGTTTTAGGACTAATTCTTGCAAAATAAGGAAATTCAGTGTATAAATAGCTAAACCGCTTACGGTCCAAATTACAATGAGGAGTGGTAAAATGATCAGTGATAATTTAGCCAAAGCATTGAGCGAGCAGGTAAACGCGGAGTATTACTCAGCCTATCTATATCAGGTAATGTCGGCTTATGCGGAAGACGCGGCTCTGAAAGGCGCGGCAAACTGGCTGTGGTCACAGGCGCGGGAAGAAATGGCCCACGGCATCCACATGTATCAGTACATTTTAGATCGCGGCGCTATTCCCTCTTTCGCCGCCATAGAAGCCCCCCCGGCAGTTGCTTCCTTTAAGAATCTGCTGGACGTGTATGAAGCCGTACTGGCCCACGAAAAAAAGGTAACGGCGCGGATCAACAACATTGCGACCCTGGCTATGAAAGAAAAGGATCACGCCTGCTATCAATTCATCATGTGGTATGTGAACGAGCAGGTTGAGGAAGAAGCCAACGCCAAGGACATCATCGACAGACTGAAATTAGTCGGCGATAACCCGGGGCAGCTGTTAACCCTGGATAATGAACTCGCCGCGCGGACATATACCAATCCGTTCCCAACCGACGCCAAATTAGCTTAAGCAGCACATTCACAACTAACCCAATCAGCCGTGGTATCAAGGGCATGCAAGAGAAGATTATTTTTGCCAATAACCGCCTGAAAGCCTGAGGCGGTTATTTACTGTTTGTGACCAACCCTACTAAAACGGCAAACATGAACATAGAGAGGAAGTTTACTCTAAATGGCTACCAATAAGAAAAGCATCGTCGTCGCCTTAATGGTGGCCATGTTTTTAGCAGCTGTGGAAGGCACTATTGTCACTATTGCCGTCCCCACCATGGCTAAAGATTTAAAGGGTTTTGAGAGTATCAGCTTGGTTTTCTCCGCTTATTTTCTCACTTCGGCCGTCTCCACGCCGCTATATGGCAAACTGGCCGACTTGTACGGACGAAAAAATGTCCTTTCGGTAGGGATTATCATCTTCCTGGTCGGCAGCACCCTGTGCGGCTTGGCCAGCAACATGACCATGCTCATTATTTACCGCGCCGTACAAGGATTAGGCGCCGGATCCATATTTACCGTGGCTTTTACCATTGTGGGCGACGTCTTTACTCTGGAAGAAAGGCCTAAAGTACAAGGAAGCTTAAATTCCGTCTGGGGCGTTGCCAGTCTGGCCGGACCGTTTTTGGGCGGATTTTTAATTGACGCCCTCTCCTGGCACTGGGTATTTTTTATTAATCTGCCCTTCGGCGTCCTGTCCGTCATACTGCTGCAAAAAAGTCTGAACGAACCGTTTGAGCCGCAAAAACCGCAAATTGATTACGGGGGAATTATTGTCCTATCCCTGGCCATTATTGCCCTGCTCGCCATCTTTTTGCCCAAGGGTTTCCCCGGTTTGCCGTACCCTGTTTTTTTCAGTATTTGCCTGAGCTTAACCCTGGTTTTATTACTGCTGTTTTATTTTATTGAACGAAAAGCCCCGGAACCGGTTGTGCCTTTTGCCATCTTCACTAAGACCACCGTGCTGATCAACCTGATGGGTTTTCTGCTCTCCGTCATTTTGATCGGCATAGATGTGTACGTCCCCATTTACATCCAAAACGTGTTAGGCTTAAGCGCGCTGATTTCCGGCCTGGCTATTGCGCCCATGTCCGCGGCCTGGCTCGCTGCCGCGATGATCCTGGGCAAATGTATCAGCCGGTTCGGGGCTAAAACAGTCATTTTGATCGCCAACCTGTTTATCCTGGGGAGTTCCTGCCTGCTGACCTTTTTAAATGTCGATTCGCCTGTATTGGCCATGGCCATGATTACCTTTGTCATGGGCATTGGCTTCGGCGGCGCCTATACGACGCTGACCATGGTGATTCAATCATCGGTAGGATACGCCAAACGAGGGACCGCAATGGCGGCCAATTCGCTGTTCAGAACCTTGGGCAACACCATCGGGGTAAGCATATTG
>WQUS01000055.1 GCA_009781965.1 Bacillota bacterium
CCGGCGGCCACCGGGATCACGGTGGGCACCCAGGCGATATCCTGTTCGGCCATCTGCTGCAGCGACTCCCGGCTTAGAAAATAGCCGTGTTCCACTGTATCCACCCCGGCTGTCAAGGCCAGCCGCACCGCGGTTTCGGAACTGGCGTGAGCCATTACGGGCAGTCCCCGTGTCCGGGCGCCCCGCACTATGGCGGCCAGCTCGGCGGCGCTGAACTGCACCGGGCCCACTCGCCCATACTCCTTGAAGCTGACCACCCCGGAGACGATTACCTTTACTAAGTCGACTTTGTTTTGCACCAAATAGTCCAACTGTTGCCCAAGCTTAGCCATTTCCAGCCCAGAGCCTAAAAAAGAACCGTATGCGCCCGGTTTGCGCAGGGCAAACCCCGGCGAGCGGATCACCGGGCCGCTCCACCGGCCTGTTTTAACCTGTTCCCGGGCGGCAAGGCTGACGCCCGCCCGGTCGCCGCCGTCCCGCACCGCCAGGATGCCGCGGGCCATGGTGTCGGCCAGCTCCTCTTGCACCTGCCGGGCGATTTGGTCCGGCTGCTCCCAGCGTTGACAAGCCGCGGCGAAATCTTTGCCGTCCAGAGCCAGGTGCACGTGGCAGTCCACTAAGGGCGGCATAAGCGTAAGTCCCGCCATGTCCAGGCGCACCGTTTCCCGGCATGGGTGAAATGGGTGGGTAAATGGAAAATCATCGCCGGGTGATAGGGCCGCAATCAGGCCGCCGGCAATAAAAATATTGCCGCCCTGCATGATGTTTCCTTGTCTGCCGTCAATTACAGCCCCGGCCTTAAGGATGTAATTTTTGCCTGAGTCAAGCTTGATGATCTGCATAACTCCAATTTACCACCAGACATGCGGCTAAGCAAATAGTATTTTTTAATTCACTAAATGTTCAAAATATATTGCCCGACGCCATTCTCTGTGTTACAATATTAGCGTATGGGCGTTAACCGCTATGGTAACGCACCGGAATACCTGGTTTGATTTTACTTTGATGTACCGCTTGGAGCCGTTTGGACCGAGACGGGTTAAAGAGGGAAATTAGCGCCCTCCGGACTTGTCCGGAGGGTTTTTGTCCTTGTTTTAGGAAAGATCCCGGCCGGATAGCATAATAGCAGCGAAGCTGCCTGAGGGTACTGTTAGAAACATTTCGTTAGGGGAAACCTAGATGAGAAACCTAGGGGCAGTATTCGCAACGAACATGGAGGCCTTTTCAGATTATGACCAGACCCTCGATTGCCATTATCGGCGCCGGCAAGGTCGGTTCCGCCTTGGGTATATTGCTGCGGCAGAGAGGCTACCCGGTTGTGGGCGTGGCCAGCCGCACCGCTCAATCGGCGGAAAAATTGGCTTTACGGCTGCAATGTCCGGTGCGGGAGGCTGACGAGGCAGCCTCCCGGGCTAAACTGGTATTTATCACTACCCCGGACCGGATGATTGCCCCGGTGGCCGCCGCTATCGCAAAAGCGGGCGGGGTCGGAGCGGGGCAGATAGTGGCCCATACCAGCGGCGCTCAGTCTGCTGCGGAGCTGCAAGGCGTGCGGGAGACCGGGGCGCTGGCCATGAGCGTCCACCCGCTGCAGTCCTTTGCCGGAGTGCAGTCGGCTATGGAAAACCTGCCCGGCTCATATTTCGCCCTGGAGGGCGATGAGGAAGCCCTGCCGGTGGCCCGGCAGCTGGTTGCCGATCTGGACGGCCGGTGCTTTGTAATCCCGGCGGCCGATAAACCCCTTTACCATGCCGCCGCTTGTATCGCTTCCAATTACTTGGTTTCTTTGCTGCATTTTGCTACCGGGTTATACGGCCGGTTTGGTTTGGGGCCCGCAGAAGCTTTTACGGCGCTGTTGCCTCTGGTGCGGGGTACCGTGGCCAACATAGCCGGAGCCGGTTGCGTGGAAGCGCTGACCGGACCGGTGGCCAGGGGCGACAGCGGCACCATTGCGGAACATATGGCCGCTTTGCGGCAGCTGGAGCCTGAATTACGGGAACTATACGGTAAACTGGGCCGCTATACGGTCAGGGTGGCTTTGGAAAAAGGCAGTATTAATGAAGCACAG
Organism: Bacillota bacterium; assembly: GCA_009781965.1. Taxonomy (GTDB): domain Bacteria; phylum Bacillota; class Desulfotomaculia; order Desulfotomaculales; family Desulfallaceae; genus BRH-c8a. The sequence continues at coordinate 2,069 of WQUS01000055.1, forward strand.
GGACGGGAGCTAAACCAAATTTTCGAGGAGGTTTGAGCAATGGCCGAGGAAAGAGTCACTACGGCAACTTTCAGGAAATACCACACTGAGGGCAAAAAAATTACCATGCTGACCGCTTATGATCATCCGATCGCTATGCTGGTGGATGACGCCGGTATTGACGCCATTTTAGTGGGCGATTCCATGGGCACTGCGGTGCTGGGCTACGATTCCACGATTCCGGTGACCATGGATGATATGGTGCACCACGTTAAGGCGGTGGTGCGCGGTGTCAAGCGGGCCATGGTGGTGGCCGACATGCCGTTTTTATCCTATCATACCTCCAAGAAAGAAGCCGTGCGCAACGCCGGGCGGCTTTTGCAGGAGGCGGGCGCCCAGGCCGTTAAGCTGGAGGGCGGCGCCGAGGTGGCCGGAGCGGTGCGGAAAATTACCGCCGCCGGGATTCCGGTGGTGGGCCATTTGGGTTTGACGCCTCAATCAATTAATGTGTTTGG
>WQUS01000056.1 GCA_009781965.1 Bacillota bacterium
TGCAGGGGCAACATATACTGTTAGGTATGGCATGGTATTCTTCTTTAATTAAAAGGGCGTTCATTGGGATAAAATGTGATTGCAATTCTTGCATCCACACCATCAAATTCCGGAGTATTGTCAAGTATAGTCACTTGCGCCCTGTATCGTCCAGGCAGCAAGTGGCTGTTCACGATCAGGCGTTCAAACATCCAATCAGATTTTTCATTCTTCGGTGCAGTCATCGTATATGCGAAACAGGAAACCGTATTCACAGCTTTGTCGACAAGAACCGATTGAACGCTGCCATTTTTGTCCAGACTTGAAACAACAATATGTACAGGAATTTGCCCGCTGGTATCTGCCGGTAACGCCACATACTTATCTAACTTCACTCCATCCGATACACTTCTTTCTTTGGTGGTGGGATCAGAAAAAGACACTGGAGGCACCTCAAAATGGTAATTTCCACTGGTATTTACCGGTAACGCCACATACTTATCTAACTTCACCCCATTCCATAAATTCCTTCCGTTGGTATTAAAGTCAGGAGAAAACCTTGGAAGCGCCTCAAGATAGCGATTTCGCTGATTTTCAATGCTCTTTGCATAAGCCTTATGAATTTCAACACTCTCTGCATAAGCCTTATATATTGGATCACCAAGCAGTTTAAACAATTGCATATGCTCGGCTACATCGACATCCTTAAATCTAAATTTTATTATAAATTGATAATTCCGGTTTTCTGGCAAATCATATTCAGCAACAGCTTGTTCCCCCTTTTTGCTGATCGCTATGGGGGTTTCAATGGAAAGGTAATCATAATTGGGATGAAATATCCCACATCCTTTTAAAAAGGATAAACCGGCAAAGAGGACAAATCCGGCAAGATAGCTTGTCCATCTCCTGACATTCTTAACACTCAATGCAGGCATAGATACACCCTATTTTTTTCTGAATCGACTGCGCCAGTCTATGCTCAAAATAAAGGTAGACTGGGGACGGTCATTTGTCTAAAATAGTCCCCTATGTCGAAGCGAAGGGATCAGTGAATAGACGAGGAACTGTCCTCTTGTCTACTCAAAGCCACCCCATAAAATCCAGTTGACTCTTCGCTGGGGGTCGGAACCGCGTAGACCGTCCAAGTCTGTCCATCATCTCCAATGACCGTATCCCCAACATTGTAATTGTTGTATGCCATGTCGCTGAAGCCCGCATCCAGTAGCGCTTTTTGTGTATCCATGATTTTCCCTCTTCAGATTATGGGTTGACAGGTTGTTACTTATTGGTTTCTGCCTGGATTTTGTTGAATTCTTTCATGGCATCGGCATTGACCGGCTTCATCATTACTATCCATTCCTTTATCCTGGTCAGAATATGGTCAGGCAATTTGAACCTGATGAACTCGTTTGGGTCGTTGAAATGCCCATAGGGAGGGTACTGTGCGGTAGGCCGTCGTAGAAATATACCAAAATCACCGAGGTTCTTTCTGAGAGAAGCGTACAATACCACCCCGCCGTAAGATTGCAGGCGGATATAGGCCAACCCAGGCAGCAGTTCTGTGTAATATTCATCACACTCAATACTGTCGTGTCCCCCGCCCTCTACATGATCATCCATGGTTCCCAGATAGACTGGTATAAGGTACTTGGTTTCAAGTGCGAATTTATAATTTCGGTCTCCGGCCTGCCACTTATCAACCTGGCCTCTCACTTTGTGAGAGTTGAATGGGTCCAGGATAAAACGGTATGCCCTATTTAACATCCTTCGACTACCGGCATGTCCACTTTCCGGCAGCTTGATTGGCAGACGATTGTCCACGTAAAGTGACAAGCTTATACTATAAAAATTCGTCCATTCCACTGCCCGCTGCACTCGAACCTCCAATGCCTCGAGCCCGTTATCGGGTTCCGTCCCCGGCGCCGGCGGCGGCAGGCCAAAGCGCTTGGCAAAGGCGGCGGTATAGGCCACAGCCCGCATCTCCTGAATCGGCAACCGCTCTTTGAAGCATTGCGAATAATCGTTACGGCAAGTGCCGTCATCTTTGCCGCCTGTTGCCTGCTCCGCCGTAGCGTTTCCCGCCAGCAGCCATAAGACCGGCAACAGACACGCCAAAATAAAGAGCAACCGCCATCCGCTTGAACGTGTTTGCCGCGTTATTTTCATATCTTTCCCTCTTTCATTATTGTTCCAGGCAGGTGACTGACAAAAGCATGTCATCTCCGGTGAGCCCAAACAAAAAGTCAGAAACAAACTCCGCGCAATGTAGCAATCATCTGGCAACTTCAGCCAAAAGATGATGTAGGAATCCATCACATATTGATGGAACCGTATTACTGTTAGAAAAACAGCACAATAGTTTTTTTGAACTTGCTTATTATTTTTTTTTATTGCCACGCGGCGCGGCGACGGGGCCGGCTGAAAGCCACCTGTTGGCCGTTCTTGCATTTGCTGAATGGGTGTGATACAAAAGACCAGCTTTTTTCCCATAGTTACCAAAGGATTTCTTATGCTCGAACTGCGATTCATCCGCGAAAATCTGGCCCTGGTCAAAGAAAAAACCGCCCGGCGCGGC
>WQUS01000057.1 GCA_009781965.1 Bacillota bacterium
TCAAACGAATGATGTACGGCCGTGCTAAGATTGACCTGCTGAGAGTGAAAGTCCTGTTCGCCAGATAATCAGTATACCGATAAATGCGGATGAGCCAAATCTATGCGACGCCTGGTGTCTAACGCTCGCGACGAAGGTGTCTAACTCGCGCGGCTCGGGGTGTCTAACGGCGGCGACATAGGCAGGAAAAAGGAAAAATTTTGTTCGCAAGTACAATTTATGCTAAAAATAACTTACAAAATCAGGAAATATTTGTAAATATTATTTTTGATAATTTTATTGCAAACATCCAAGTTATTGATTATATTGAATATGGCAAATTAATCTATTTTTTTTGACAAGGCGGGTGAGTGGAAAATTGAAATAGTTTAGGCGGTTTATTACAGTGTCATTGAACAAACGGAGAGGCGGCATGCCAAATTTACGGATGAACGCTTCAGCTTAACACGGATATCGTCCGGCGCAGGATCAACGCGTTGACCTTGCTTTGCAAAACGCGGCGGCGGATCGCCCGTAAGAACAATGATCAAACAATGATCAAATCATTATTTTAAGGAGGCTGACTTAAAGATGATGAAATGAGTATTGTCTGTCCAGACAAAGACACCTGCGTAGCGCTTGGACTGAGCGCCACAGTGCCCACCAGAACCGGCTGTACCTTCCTCGGATGGCCGGCCACAGCAACACGGCTATAAAGTGACGTACGCCGCCGGAGACAGCTACGCCCCCGACATCTCCGTCACCTCCTACGCCGTATGGAAAGCGAACACCTCACCGTAGCCTTTAACGCCAACGGCAGTACCGGAACTTATGGCTAATCAGAGCTTTACGTATGATGTCTCCCAGACCCCTTACCGCCAACGCGTTTACAAGAAGCGGTCATACTCTCTTAGGCTGGTCAGTCAGCAGAACCGCGACAACCGCTACTTATGCGAACAGCCAAAGCTTGTCCAACCTTACAGCGACCAACGCTGCGACAGTCAACTTTTACGCGGTATGGACGGCTGCCACCTCTGTGCCGCATTCCAGCATTTCTCTCTCAATCGGCGGATACAGCACGGCAGCCTTGAAATCGAACGGCACAGTGTGGACTGGGGAAAAAATACCTCTGGCCAGCTTGGAGACGGAACTATCATCGATCGTTAGAGGTTCATGACCAGTAAGCTTGCATAGAAATCTTGTTTGATGGCGTTGTCGTCCTTACCGTTAAAGTTCTCAAAGGCAAGCCTGTTTTTTAATTCATCATACTTGGTTTCTACTCCCCAGCGCATGTGGTAGAGTACTTCTAACTCCTTACCAGGGACGTCCAAGCTGTCCAGATTTGTCACGAGGTATTCCGTATCACCATCGGGAAGGGGGAGGACCAGTATACGCTCTCCCACGCCAAAAGCCGAAGTTTCACCATCCAATACAACACCGTTTAACACATCGGAGCACAGTGAAATACGGAGATATATTTTATCTTTAACGGGTGAAGTTTTCCCGTATTCTGTCCTTAGCTGCCGTGTATTGGGAAGCAAGAGGGACTTCCGTCGACAGCAGCGACCAAATATCCGTGAAATAGTTTGGGTCCTCCGCTTGTAAAAACATTGTAACGGAATCTTGAAACAATGCTTCAAACGCGGTGTATTTCACTTTATCTCTCGCGCGTCGAATGCTTGCCGGGAAACCGGCTCACCCTCTAAAATGTTGGCGGTGTAATTATATGTCTCCATAGCGCTTGATCTTGTGTGGAAATTTAACATTTGACATATCACCGCCGCAAAACTTATTTTCCGGTTGCGCACAAAATTCGTTTGCTTTTTCCTGCGCTCCGCTTTGAAAAAGTAATCGTTGATGTTTGCCTTAAGCCGCGGCAAATACAAGAGGGCCAGACTTTTGATTTTCATATGATCGCAACCATTTTCAAGATATACCGATACCTGGTATCCATGAAAATTTTGATGCGCTTCTGAAAAAGTCAATTCGTATTTTGCACAAAGTTATACTCGATTTTTTGTGCAGTATTTTATCTCTAGGCTTTACGTTTACTTCCAGCTTAAGTTGCTGACATTGAGGCCGCCCCTATAAGGGGCTGAAAACATCAAACCATCAAAAGCTAAATGGAAGCGATTGCAAATTAGAAATTCTTGGGGCATCGTAAACTTGACTTATATGCCAAAACCAAGCTAATAAAAGACTTTGGGCAACGTTTCCGCTATTTAAATTATAACACTATAAAAATTTAAAGAGGGAGGGCGAATTACATGCAAAGGACAAAGAATCTCAAAAGGTGGGCCAAGAAGCTTTTAAGCGCGGCCCTGACGCTATCCATGATGCTGGCGGCGCTTCCGGCGCTGCCAGTGGCGGCGGCCGATTTACAACCGGAGAACCCGGCGGCGGCCGTACAGAGCAATAACCCGGCGGCAAGCGTAACCTCAATCCCGATACCTGAACAACCACCGGATCAGCCCCTTTCCAAACTGCAAAAACTGATAGGGGCGGCAGCCGCCAGTTCCGATTTCTGCTTTGCCAGCTCCGACGTGCAGGTGCGTCAGAACAGGCTGGACGCC
>WQUS01000058.1 GCA_009781965.1 Bacillota bacterium
CCTTGGCGCCGGCCTCCACCATCATCACGGCATCTTTAGTGCCGGCCACCACCAGATGCATGGCGCTTTTTTCCGCGTCGGCAACGCCGGGATTTAATACAAACTTATCCCCCACCAGGCCGACTACCACAGCGCCAATCGGCCCCTTAAAGGGAATATCCGAAATGTGCAGCGCAGCGGAAGCGCCCACCATAGCTGCGGTTTCCGGCGGATTGTCCTGTTCCACAGACAGCACCAGGGCAATTATCTGTACTTCGTTGCGCATCCCTTTGGGGAACAGCGGCCGGAGCGGCCGGTCCATCATCCGGGCGGACAAAGTAGCTTTCTCGGTAGGCCGCCCCTCTCTTTTAATAAAACCGCCGGGAATCTTACCAACGGCGTAAAGCCTTTCCTCGTAATCACAGGTTAGCGGAAAGAAGTCCAGGCCTTCCCTCTTCTTTTTGGACATCGTGGCGGTAACTAAAACCACTGTTTCCCCATAACGGACCAGAACAGCTCCGCCGGCTTGTTTGGCTATCCGGCCTGTCTCCAGGATCATCGGCCGGCCGCCGATTTCAATTTCCTTCTGCAGAATTTGTTTTTGTAACATAACGGGGTTTACCCGGTAACTGAATCCGGTACTTTATGCTTATGTCCGAAACCTGAAACCGGTTTCCTCCTTCCCTTCAATCAAATTTAATTCAAACAAATTTAATTCACATTTAATGCCAAATTGCATATGAGACGGTAATCAGGCAATAACAATAAAAATAGCATCTTCTACACATTTATTAGTATATCCTGCCTAATTTATAAAAAATACATGCGAAAAGCGGGGTGAACCCACTTTTCGCATCATTATACTAATTAAACCAGGCGGGGCGAACCCGCTTATTGCCGCGTCTTATTAAATAAATCAAGCGGGCAAGCCCGCTTTTAGCTTTATTTGCGGATACCTAATCTTTCAATCAGCGTCCGGTAACGATTGTAATCGCGGTCTCTTAAATAGTTTAACAAGGACCGGCGCTGGCCGACCATTTTTAACAGTCCCCGCCGGGAGTGATGATCTTTTTTGTGAATCTTTAAGTGTTCGGTAAGATCATTGATCCGTTTAGTTAAAATGGCCACCTGTACCTCCGGCGAACCGGTGTCGTTATCATGCAGCTTGTAGGTCCCAATGACAGTCTGTTTCTCTTCCAAAGACAAAGCCATCTTCTCACCTCCTGTTTTTTTAATCGCTGTCGGCCAAGTTAACCGCCGGAGATAAGCGTATTCCCTAGCTGACAGTTCATAGTTTATTTATTGACCAATATTTATTTGCCAATATATTTACTTCCCAATAATAGTAATCACCAGCCTGCCGGAGGTGATATCCTTGGCTACCACATCAAACATCCGTCCGGACTTGGCAAAAAAACCTCTGAATCTCGTAGCGGTTGGTATAAAACCGGGCACACTGCCGGCGGCGCTCGTTATATCGGCGATAGTGATTTTATCCTGGCGATAGTCGCGCAGCCTTTTCCGGGCATGTTCGGTAATAATAATTTTCATTTCCATGGCCGGCTCAATTAATCCCGGTCAACGGCAGCATTTCATCTTCTTTTTGGGCCAGAAAGGCGTACAAAGCATCTTTAAAGGCCATCAGCTGGGCGTCTTCCATCTGCGACTGATGATAGATCTTTTCCAGTTCCCTCTTCAAGGCTTGGAAATCTTCGCTCAAACAGATCAAAGCAATATGATTAAGCCATTTCTTGATTTCCTCGTCCGGTGAATCAAACCTGGGGATCCCCATCAATGACGACTCCCTTCCCATCACCCCGGAAATAACAGCATCAGAGGCGCGGAACTCCTTTATTGTAGCATATTATCCCTGACAAGTAAACTTACTCTGTTACTGAGATCAATATATTGCCGGCCCCAACATTTTATGTTACTGTTCAGTCTTTAACAACTGACATCACCGCGCGCCTGGCTGATGTCCAGGCGGATCTGCTCTAATAATTGCTCCACCGATAAAAACCGCTTTTCCTCCCGCAGCCGGCGGATAAAAGCAACCTGGAGGCGTTTGCCGTAGAGATCACCGTTAAAATCAAGCACATGTACCTCAATGGTCCGGGCGTAGCCCTCGCCGTGAAAGGTCGGCTTAACCCCGATATTAGCCACCCCGGTTAAAATGCGCCCGTCCACCTGTACGTTAACCGAATAGACGCCGTTGGCAGGAATCAATATCCGCGCGTCTGTCTCCACGTTGGCCGTGGGGAAACCCAATTGGCTGCCCCGCCTTTCCCCGTAGACCACCTCTCCCTCCAACACCGGGCAATAACCCAAATATTGACTGGCTTCCTGCACGGCGCCGTCGGCAATCAAATTTCTAATCAAGGTACTGCTTACCGGCTGACCGTTAATGGTCACGGGGCTGGTTACCTCCACCGCGAAACCGAGTTCCCGGCCCATTCTTTGCAGCAGTTCGGGGGTCCCCCGGCCCCGGTGGCCAAAGGTATAATTGTAGCCGACCAAGACTGTATTGACCCCCAGGTGGCGGAATAAAACATCATGCACAAAATCTTCCGGGCTGATTTGCGCAAATTCCGGAGTAAAAGGGACTAAAATCAGTAATTCCACGCCCAGGTCATTAAACATCGCCCGTTTGATGCTCGGCAGGAGAAGCATGGGCGGAGCCGCTTCCGGATTTAAAACCGCCATGGGATGGGGCGAAAAAGTAAACACCGCCGCCACGCCGTTAACCTGGGCGGCCCTGGCCACCAGGTCGCCGATCAGTTTCCGATGGCCCAGATGCACACCGTCAAAATTACCTAATCCCACCACAATATTTTTATATTTTTCTTTTAAGTCATGCCATTGATTATAAATCTGCACCCAACACAACCTCCAAAATTAAAGCGCCATCTCATCGAACCTCGAACTTCGAACCTCGAAAAACGAACCTCGAAAAACTACACCAGCACTTTTAAGGGCTGAAACAGTAAAAATCCCGGTCTTTCCGGCCAATCTTCAACAGCAGCCAGCGCCAGCAAACCGGACGGCCCTTCCAGCCGGACCACCTGACCCCCGGTCTGTTCCATGATCTCCGCCGGCAAAAACACCCTATTGCCGTGGCACACCGCCGTAGCAACCTGATCCCGGACTGGTACACTTGGCAAATGGTCCAGGGCTTTACTCAGGGAAACAGTCACCGCGGCGAGGTTGTCCCGGGCCATTGCCGCCGCTATCTTTTCCATGGTCGCCGTATCGGCCAGCGCAAAGGCGCCGGCCATGGTGCGCAGCAAAAAAGACATGTACGCCCCGCAGCCCATTTGGCTGCCCAGGTCGTGACACAAGGTACGGATATAGGTGCCCGCCGAACAGGAAACCTTGAGCACCGCTTTGGGCGCCCGGGGGTTATGATTAGTAAAACTGAGCAGGGTTAATTCATCTATTTGCACCGGCCGCGGTTTTCTTTCCACCTCAATGCCGGCCCGGGCCAGTTCATAAAGTTTTTTCCCCTGATGTTTCAGGGCTGAAACCATCGGCGGGATCTGTTCAATCCGCCCCCGGAAATTGGCCAGCTGCCGCTCAATTGCCTCGGCGGTCAGGCCGCGGGCGTCAAACTCCCCGCTGGTCCGGCCAAAAGAATCATGGGTCGCGGTCGAACGGCCGAAGACAACTTCCGCCAGGTACTGCTTCCGATCCGGCAAAAATTCAATCACCTTGGTCGCCTTACCCAGGCAAACCGGCAACACGCCGGCCGCTCCCGGATCCAAAGTCCCGGTATGACCTGCTTTTTTTTGACCGGTGATTTTTCTGAGCCAATAAACAACATCATGACTGGTCATGCCGGGCGGTTTTAGGACATTGATGATCCCGTTCATTTTTGCTCATTCTCCAAAGCGGCCAAAGCGGCCTCCGTAACCTGCCGCCGGACGTCCGCCAGCTTGCCCTCCACGGTACAGCCGGACGCCCGGTAATGGCCGCCTCCGCCAAATTGGGAGGCCAGTTTATTGACGTCCAAAAAGTATTTGGAACGAAAACTGACTTTCCACTTGCCATCGGCCAACTCTCTGAAAAACATGGCCAGTTCCACCCCCTTGATGGTCCGGGGGTAGCTAATCACGCCGTCCGCATGTTCATCCCGCGCGTTTAATCTGTTTAAAGTCTCCCTTGCTATGTACATTGAGGCCAGCCTGCCGCAGGAACTGACAGTCAGTGTTTTTAATGCTTCACTTAGCACCTGCAGGGAAACCAGCGGCTGTTCCTCGTATAATTGTCTGTTAATCCAGCCGGTGTCGATGCCGGTTTCCATCAATGCGGCAATAATGCGATGGGTAGCCGGTCTTACCAGACCATAGCGAAAAGCTCCCGTGTCAGTGTTAATAGACACATAGATGCATAAAGCTATTGCCGCATCAATATCCGCCGGCAGTGCCCGCAGCAGCTCGTACACCAATTCCCCCGTTGCCGGCGACTGTGCGTCATTTAAGTAAAAATGCCCAAAATCAATGCCACCGGCATGGTGGTCAATAATCACAACCGTGTTAAAACTGTTCAAAAGCGGTGCAAACCGCCCCAGCCGTTCCGGATCCGAACAATCCAAGGCCACCAAAACTTCCGGCCACTCTCCCTGCAGTTCCAATTGGATCTCAGCGGCGCCGGGAAGTAAGTTCAAGTATTGGTCCGGCAGCGGATCCGGGCTAAGCAGCTGGACACGCTTGCCCATCCTGCGCAGGGCCAGACCCAAAGCCAAAACAGACCCCAGAGAATCGCCGTCCGGCATAATGTGCCCGCACAGAGCGACACTGCCGGCATTACGCAGTACATCCGCTATCGCAGACAGAAGCTCTAAGCGGTTAGTCATCTTTTGCCCTGACCTCGTTTAACAATTCATTCACCCTGGCGCCATGATCCAGCGACTCATCCAGCTTAAAGATCACCTCGGGCACATGGCGCATTCTAATCCGGCGGCCCAATTCGGTGCGGATAAACCCTTGGGCTTTTTTTAGCGCCGCCATAGTTAAAGCACGTTCTTCTCCCGCACCCAGCACGCTGACATAGATCTTAGCGTATTTCAAGTCGCCGGAAAGCTCTACGCCGGTCACAGTGGCAAAGCCAACCCGCGGATCTTTAAGCTCGGCGCGCAGCATTTCGGAAGCTTCTTTTTTGATCGATTCGGCCAGCCTCTCCGGCCTGTGGGACATGGAAATTCCCTCCTAAGCTAATTCCCGTTTCACCGCTTCGGTAGTAAACGCCTCCAATTGGTCATTCTCTCTAATGTCATTAAACCGATCAATGGTAATGCCGCACTCGTAGCCATAGCTCACTTCCCGTACGTCATCCTTAAACCGTTTTAATGATTCCAGCGTCCCCTCATGGATGACAATCCCGTCCCTGATTACCCTGACCCCGGCGTCGCGGGTTATCTTGCCTTCGCTGACATAGCATCCGGCAATAGTGCCCACCTTGGACACTTTGAATATTTTACGTACTTCCACGCGGCCCAGGATAACCTCTTTATATTCCGGATCCAGCAAGCCGCTCATGGCCGCCTTGATATCCTCGATGGCATCGTAAATAACCCGGTACAGCCGGATATCGATTTTTTCCGTCTCCACCGCTTTACGGGCGTTCACGTCAGGCCGCACGTTAAAACCGATAATGATGGCGTTGGAAGCCGAAGCAAGCATAATATCAGATTCGGTGACCGCGCCTACGCCGCCGTGAATAACATGCACCCGCACCTCATCGGTATTTATTTTCTCCAAAGCCTGACGCACCGCTTCAACCGAGCCCTGCACATCGGCTTTGATAATAATGTTTAACTCTTTGACCTGGCCTTCTTTGATCTGATTAAACAAATCATCCAGTGACACTCTGGGCGCGGCGGATTTCATCTCCACTTCCCGCTTTTTGGCCAGCCGTTCGTCGATTACTTGTTTGCCCAGTTTTTCTTCTTCGACGGCGAAGAACAACTCTCCGGCCGGCGGAACCTCGGAAAAGCCCAGCACCTCGACAGGGGTCGAAGGTCCCGCTTTTTTCACCCGGCGCCCCGTGTGATCCATCATCGCCCGTACTTTACCGTAAGTAATGCCGGCGATAATAAAATCCCCCACTTGCAAAGTACCGTTTTGGACCAGTACCGTGGCCACCGGGCCGCGTCCCTTGTCCAGTTCGGCCTCAATCACCGTGCCCCGGGCGGCCCGGCTGGGATTGGCTTTAAAATCGTTGATTTCCGACACCAAAAGGATCATTTCCAATAAGTCATTAATATTGGTTTTTTCCTTAGCCGAAACCTCAACAAAAATTGTATCTCCGCCCCACTCCTCAGCCACCAGATGATATTCGGTCAGCTCCCGCTTAACCTTCTCCGGCTCGGCGTTGGGTTTGTCTATTTTATTCACCGCTACGATAATCGGTACTTCCGCCGCCCGCACATGGTTGATTGCCTCCACCGTCTGCGGCATCACCCCGTCGTCCGCAGCCACTACCAGAATGGCGATGTCGGTTACCTTGGCCCCCCTGGCCCGCATGGCGGTAAAAGCCTCGTGGCCAGGTGTGTCGACAAAGGTGATCTTTTTGCCTTTATACTCCACTTGGTAGGCGCCGATATGCTGGGTAATCCCCCCGGCCTCGGAAGCGGTGACATTTGTTTCCCTGATGGAATCAAGCAGCGACGTTTTGCCATGGTCCACATGGCCCATAATGGTGACCACGCAGGGACGGCTCTGCAGCATCGCCGGGTCATCCCCGGTTTCCTGAACCAATTGCGTCTCTTTTTCCATATCCATTTTTACGATGACGTTAAAACCCAGTTCATTGGCCATAATGGTGGCGGTGTCGGAATCAATCTCCTGATTGATGCTGGCCATAACGCCCAAAGCCATCAGTTTCTTGATTATTTCCGACGCGCTGATGGCCATCTTTTCGGCCAGGTTTTTCACGGTAATGATTTCACCGATGGTAATGGGTTTTTTCTCCTTGACCGTCGCCGGCCTCATTTCCTGCTGGGGTTTTCTCTTGGGCCCGCCCCGCTTAAAAGTTTGTGACTTTTCATCGGCCAAATCCCGTTTGTCAAAACGACCTTTTTGCGCCGCCTTACCTCTATAGGCCTGCTTTTCCACCTGTTTAACCCGTTCTTGCGCTTTAGTCTTTTCCAAAGCTTTCACTTTATCCGGTTTAGCCTTCTCCGCCATTTTGAGCTTGGCCGCATCGCCACCGCGAGGACCGGGCGCTCCACTGCGCGGGCCTGGCGCTCCGTCTCTGGAACCGGGCGCCCCACCGCGAAAACCGGGCGCCGCCCCGGGGCGCGGACCAGGGGCGCCACTGCGAGGACCGGGCGCTCCACTGCGCGGGCCTGGCGCTCCATCTCTGGAACCGGGCGCCCCACCGCGAAAACCGGAGGCCGCCCCGGCACGCGGACCAGGCGCGCCACTGCGGGGACCGGGCGCTCCGGTGCGCTGACCGGGGGCGCCACTGCGCGGACCGGGCGCTCCATTGCGGGGACCGGTAAAGCCACTGCGCGGACCGGATGATTCTCCG
>WQUS01000059.1 GCA_009781965.1 Bacillota bacterium
TAGCGGACAGTACGCAAATAGATAACTCTTTTATCCGTTCCACCATCGACGGCGTCGTCCTGAAAGTAATTGGCTCCCAGGGGCAAACTGTTGCGGCGGGGCAAACAATCGCCTATGTGGCCCATGATACCCAAGGGTATATTGTCAGTAACCTGGATGAAAAAGATATCAACAAAGTTAAAATCGGCCAGGACGTCGATATTGCCATTGACCAGTTTGGCAGCCAAAAATTCTATGGCAAGGTTGTGGAGATAGGCAGCGCGACTCTTTCCGCTTTTTCCATTGTGCCGTCGTCATCAAGCGGTACCTTCGTGAAAACTACCCAGTATGTCCCGGTTAAAATTCAATTCGTCAAGCAATATGATAATTTGGTGGTTGGCGCCAACGCAAGCGTTAGTATTCACATCAAGTAAAGGAAAATTGCCATGGCAAACGAAACAAGCTTTGACGCATCCCGGGCCTGGTCTTCATTAACGGTAGTTATTGTGGGCACTTTTCTGGCTGCGATCAGCGCGACAACCATCAGTGTGGCCCTGCCGACGATCATGAACGTGTTTGGCGCGAGTTTAAGCAGTGTGCAATGGATTACTACCGCTTATGCCATGGCCATGGCCATTGTCATCCCCCTGGCCCCCTATTTGTCAAGAGTGTTCTCCAGCGAGCGCGTTTATTTAATCGCGCTGGTTATTTTTATTACTTTTTCGATTCTATGCGCCTTTTCATGGGATTTAAACGTGATGTTGCTGTTCCGGGTCATGCAAGCGGTTGGCGGCGGTTTGATGCAGCCGATTGGCATGGGGATGGTGATTGCGCTTTTCCCGCCCCATAAGCGCGGCGTAGCTTTTGGCGTATTTGGCATTGCCGCCATGGCCGCCCCGGCTTTCGGACCGACCTTGGGCGGTTATATAGTGCAGGTTTTTGATTGGCGCTACATATTTTTTCTCAATTTGCCCATCGGGCTGATCGCGATTGCTTTGGCGCTGAAGTTCTTTCAGTTTGGCAAACGGATACCTTTTCCCAAGTTTGATATTTCCGGATTCATTTCCGCTACCCTCGCTTCGGGCTTGCTCCTGTATTTGATTGGCAAAAATAAAGAAATAGACTGGAACAATCCCCATTACGTTTATATGCTGATTATTGGCGTGGGGGCCCTGGTTTTTTTCATTGTCAACGAGCTTTACAGCGAATCGCCTTTGTTGGATCTGCGGATTTTGAAAAACTGGAATTTTAGCCTTAGCTTAGTACTGACAGTGATCCAGGTGTTGATGATGATGAGCGCCAGCTACGTGCTGCCCATATTTTTACAGAATTTTAAGGGCTTATCGGCCATGCACTCCGGTCAAGTGCTTCTGCCGTCAACCCTGGTCATGGCTCTGCTGATGCCTGTTGCCGGCAAAATATCCGACGTCGCCGGGGAAATGGGCACGAAAGTGATTATCGCCTTTGGCATTGTCCTTGCCGGAGTTGCCACCTTTTTCCTCGCCACCAGGATGAATATTAACGCTTCCATAACATCGATCATTTTAATTGCGTCCATCAGGAACATTGGCTTAGGCATATCCATGATGCCCGCCCGTACTCTGGGGCTTACCGAAATCACGCCTAAGGATTCCCAAAAGGCTACGGCCATGTCTTCATTTATTATGCAGTTTAGTTCTTCCTTATCAGTTGCTTTTATCACCTTAATGATCTCAAACAGACTTAACGCAAACTACGCCTACGCCACATCGCAGATTACCGTGTCTAATATTCCCTTCAACGAAGCGGTGAAAAATCTTACGGCTGACTTTGTCAGTAAAGGCATGGCCGCGACGGACGCGGCCAGCCAAGCAGCCGCAACAATCCTGAAAGCCCTTTATATTAATAATTACTGTTTGGCGATCGAACATACCGTGTTTGTCACCGCGCTTATTGGCACAGCCTTTGTGCTGGTGGTGCCGTTCTTTAAAACCAAGAAGAAAGTAAGCCCGGTTAAAGAGTTAAAAGCTTGATGCTTTGCTTAAATCTGAGGAGGCCTAATTTGCGGTCCATTTCATGGACACCTTGATGACCGCGTCAGTGTCACAAGTGAGAATCCAGACTTCGCCCTGGGCGGAAAAAGACAAGGAAAACTCTAAAAAAAGGCCGGCAAACCTTCAAAGTGCGAAGGATCTGCCGGCCTTTTGAGGCGGGGCGCGGTATAGAGTATCGGTGGCGGGGCTCATAATATGGGCCCCGCCGGCTTGGTGCAGTTGCTTGGCGGCTGCTGATTAATTGGCGTTTAAGATGGCCGCGATGTCTTGCTCCGGCGTGCTGATTACATGCAGGTCAAACATTTCCACAATCGTTTTAGTCACCGTTTCCGAGAAGAAGGCCGGCACGGAAGGCCCGATATACATATTCTTAATCCCCAGCGAGAGCAGGGTCAGCAGGATGCAGACCGCTTTTTGTTCATACCAGGAAAGCACCAGGGTCAGCGGCAAGTCATTGACGCCGCAATCGAAAGCTCCGGCCAGAGCTACGGCCACCTGTACCGCGCTATAGGCGTCGTTGCATTGCCCGAT
>WQUS01000060.1 GCA_009781965.1 Bacillota bacterium
ATCCTTTGGCGGGTGTTGGCAAAAAGCACGGCGGCGGCGATGATAAATAACACCACCGCGTCAAAGCCGCTGTAGGTTATCCCCATCGCCAGCGGCTTTCCAATCACCATACCGGCCCCAGCGGCAGCCCGGGCCGCAACTTGGCTGCAGATGAAGTAAAAGGCCGGGCTGGCCCATTTAAGCAGCATGTACAAACAGTAAAAAGCAAAGATAAAAGACTGCAACGTCAATGGCTCCGCAAATCGGCGATCTTGGCGCTCTCTTTTGATACGCAAAGCCGCCGCGGCGGCAAAACATACGGCTAAAACAGCCGTTATGAAATGCTGCAGCGCGGCGGACATACTGCACAATACGCCAAAACCGGTTGCCATGACGGCCATTGCCAGTGCAAAAAGTTCCATCTCCCGGTTTCATCCTTTTACAATTAGTTAGACAAAATTAGTTAGGCAAGTCCGGCGACGAGCCGTCAAAAGCGTCATTCAACCGCAAAACTGTGGTAATCGACTGTTCTCTGGTGTAATGACCCTGGGGGTCAAACTGGTTATTGCCGGAGCCTTTCATGATGGCCTTGGCAGACACATAATCGACGCCCGCCCCGGCCCAAGCGGCTACCTGCCTGCCATCCTGGAAGGCTGACTTCGGAGCTGCCGTTTGGTCGCCATAAAGCTCCCGGGCAATATTGGTCAGCATCACAGCCGCTTCCTGACGGGTAATGGTACCGTTGGGATTGAATTTCCCGTTCCCAACGCCGTTTACAATCTTTAACTTGTAAGCCCAGGTGACCGAAGCGTCATTGACATCGCTAAAGGGGCTGCTTCCCGGCGTGCCGGACAATAAGTCGCTGAGCCGGGAGCCCTCCGCAGCATTGGTCCGGATAAACTGAACCGCCAGCTGGCAAAACTCCTGCCTGGTGATGTTGGACTGATAGCTGCCCTGCAGCTTTTGCGGTACCAAACCGTCGGTAACGGCTTGAGCGACATCGTCCTTGGCCCAGGTACTGGGCGTATTGCTGCTGCCGCTTGTACCACTTGAGCTTGGATTTGAGCTTGAGCTTGAGTTTGAACTCGAACTTGAGTTTGAAGACGTTTCCGGAATTGGCGCACTGTTGCTGCTACTGCTTGGCCCCGGCGATGATTGACTTGGTCTAGTGCCTGCCGGAGGATTATTCAAACAACCGCCGCCGGTGAAGGAACAGGTGCTGGAGCCGCCGCAAGTACTGGTACCGCTGCAAGTGGTGGTGCCAAAACAGGTGGCCTGGCCGGCACAGGAACTGGAACCGACGCAAGTGCTTTGACCAACGCAAGTATGGGAACCGGCGCAGGTACTCTGACCAACGCAGGTGCTGGAACCGGCGCAAGTGCTTTGACCAACGCAGGTGCTGGAACCGGCGCAAGTACTCTGACCAACGCACGTGCTGGAACCGGCGCAAGTGGTAGAACCGGCGCAAGTGCTGGTACCGACGCAAGTAGAACCGCAGGTTGTACCGCAAGTCGCGCCGCAGGTCGCACCACAAGTGGAACCACAGGTGGAGCCACAGGTAACGCCGCAGCTGTACCCGGAAGTGTACGACGGGACGCTGGGCACGCTTGGTATGCTTGGAATACTTGGCACACCCGGCACTCCATAAGCCGCTAATTTGATCGGTCCGAACAGCGTATCACCTGCCGTCACTGACGACCCATTACCAGCTTGGCTATAGTAAGTACCGTTTTCCTTAGCGTCGAACTCCCGCAGCGTACTTTGCAGAGAGGCGTCAAAAAGCGGAGAATACTTGATCCCCGAATCCGTTGCGAAAACCGCCCGACCCGGTAAGAAACCAACCAGCACCGCCAGGAGCATCAACAGAACGAAACATGCTCCCCTTACCATATAACGCTTATTTTTTGCCATAAAACCCTTCCTTCCTTATAAAATTGTAAAAGTATTCCCTGGTTCTTTAGTTATGGTATAATTACGCCCATGCCGTTGCATTTCGCACAATGTTCCCTGGTAGTGCCCAAACCAACGCCTAATTCATAACCTAAACCTCTGCAAGCGTCGCATGTTTGAGCCACGCCGGGGCGCGCATCGTAGTTATACTGTTTACCATTATAAG
The DNA here is from genome assembly GCA_009781965.1 of Bacillota bacterium. Lineage (GTDB taxonomy): Bacteria > Bacillota > Desulfotomaculia > Desulfotomaculales > Desulfallaceae > BRH-c8a. The sequence goes on from WQUS01000060.1 coordinate 2,096, forward strand.
TAATGATACCTTGAATATCCTGATCGCCAATTGTACCGGTAATAGGCGGCGCATGCTCGCTGAACACAGTATCGAAAGATTTGTTGGTCAACGGAATATCATAACTAAAGTAGGCGCTGCTATTGGTTTTCACTCCCCCTCCCGCCAGCTGTGTTTCATCTTTAACTTCAATCATGGCCTTATAAATAATTTGCTCATCTTTATTTTCTTTGTACTGGAAAATAACAGACAGTTTCTTTCCATCATCCGCTTTTTGCGTGTCGGCGACGGTGTAAAATTTGTATATCGGTTCAGCGGGCGGCGATGTTGGCTGCGAGTCTGGCGAGGGACTTGCGGGCGGCGTCGAGGGAGCCGCTACCTGACGGGAACCGTCTGCGCCTGAAAGCTGCTTGCCGGATGAATCGGCATTGCCGCAACCGGCTATAAGCATCGCCACAGCAAAAACAAGCAAAAAAACAGTTATTATCTTTCTCAAAAACTTATCCCCTCCTTTATGGTTAATCCTGTAAACACAAAAACATCCTCTTTAACCAATAGCGCAACGTGATATTTCTATGCTAACACAAATGCAAAATTAGCTAAATGGTTTTTTTATAATTTTATCAGAATTGTGCTGATTGTGGACAAAATTTTACACAATACCGTTTATCCGTTACTGTTTATCTAGCGGCATGCAAAACGGATACCCGGTACGTTCAGGTATCCGTCCCTTATATCTCACGCTTTGCCAAGCTAATTTATCATCGTTCACGGCCGCCGTGCCCCGGCTGTCCGGTCTACTTAACGGCGTAATACAGCTGCACAGTTACCGACATGGTCTTCGCCCGCGACGAGGTGTTGAAGGCACCGCCATAGCTGTATTCTTCAGAGGCGGAGTTCTGCCCGGTGATCTGAAACACGCCGAGATTCGAGCTAATCAGTTTGCCCAGCCTGGCGTTCGAGTTGTCGGCGACCAGCTTCGCCCGCTGGCTCGCGTTCGAAGTGGCCTCTTTGATCATCTCCAGCTTGAGTTCATTCAACTTCGTGTAATAATACTCCGGCGGGTTCGAGATAAAGTTGACGCCTGAATCAATGAGTTCCGTGATATCCCGGGATATCTTTTCGATATTATCCACGTTGGTTGATTGGATGGTGACATCCTGGGAAAGAGTATAACCGGTTAAGGTTGAGCTGATCACATTGCCGGCATTATTATAATTGTTCGTATAATTCTGCGTAATCGACACTGACGAAAACACGACCTCGCTGTCTTTGACGCTGTTGCTTGACAAATACTTGCGGATCACGCCGGCGTCGTTCTTCAGCGCCGTATAGGCTTCCGTCATCGTACCGGCGGTACGGGAAAAACTGCCCCGCCACACAATGAGGTCCGAATCGAAATCCCGGGAGGCGGAACCGGTCACCGTAATGCCTCCGTTCACCGTCTGCTTATATTGCAGAAAATGAGAAAAACTCCACACCCCCGCCGCTGACATACAAAGAACGCACAAAAAAACTGTAGCCATAACAATCCATATTTTGCGGTCATCGTTTTGCATACTTTCACCCCCCATGTATTCCGTAAATATTTATGCTTGCAGCATCTCAGATAATACAAACGCAGTACAAATGCCCGGCGGATCTGCGCCGGGCATTTACTTTAGTATAGTTAATCCAGGTATAATGTCAGGTATAATGCAATAATGTTTACCGGAACTTGGTTTTACGTTTCCGGGCGGCTTCGGATTTCTTTTTCTTTTTCACACTGGGCTTTTCATAATGTTCGTGTTTTCTGGCTTCAGCGAGAACTCCCGCCTTTTGACAAGTACGTTTAAAGCGCCGGAGGGCACTGTCCAGGGTCTCATTTTTGCCTACTTTAACTTCTGCCAATGAATTTTCCCTCCCCTCCGCTGAATCGCCAATGAAATTTTTGCCAAAACAAAGATCATACAACCCCCAAAGAAAAAATACGACACTGCGCTATTATATAACAGCTCTCCGAGGTAGTCAATCAGCCCGCAAGCCATGGCAGCCGTTTGCCACCCAACAGGTGATAATGTAAATGGAAAATCACCTGGCCCGAGTCTTCCATACAATTGGCCACCAGCCTGAAGCCCTTTTGCGCAAGGCCCATATCCCTGGCCACCGTTGCCGCCGCCCTCTGCACCTCGCCCATCATTCGGCTGTCCTCCGGTTGCAGGTCAAAAAAAGTGGGGATATGTTTTTTAGGAATAATTAAAAGGTGGATCGGAGACACCGGCTTAATATCCTTGAATACGAGTACATCGTCATTTTCGTAGAGTACTTCAGCAGGTATTTCCTTGTTAATAATCTTACAGAAAATACAATCCTGCACCAATTCCACCTCCTCTCCTTTATAGCCATGCAAAACAGGCAGGACTATTCAGGCCGTCTATACATTTCAACATTATGAAGCGGAATCCCTGCCTTATGATTAAATTATTCTTCCCTGCATCGCGATGTCGCTTAGGCCGGTTATCCGAACCTTAACAAGTTCTCCCAAGGCCTCCCGGGGCCCGCTAAAAATCACCCGCAGATAGTTATCCGTCAAACCGTCCAACCTGAACTGACCGCCGGCTACGGGAGTCTGTTGTTCCGCCAGTACCTCCACTGTTTGTCCCAGATATCCGGCGGCAAACCTTCCGGTCATTTCCCGGCCCAAGGCAATTAACTGCCGGCTGCGCCTGTCTTTCACCGCCGGCGCCACCTGGCGGTCAAAATCAGCCGCCGGAGTGCCGCGGCGGGGCGAGTATTTGAACACATGCAGCCCGGAAAACTGCATCTGGGCCGCAAACTGCAGGGTATTGGCAAAATGGCTGTCGGTTTCCCCCGGAAAACCAACCATCACGTCGGTAGTAATGCCGCAATCCGGGATCTTAGCCCTGATTGCGTTGCTCAGGCGGCGAAAATATAACCGGTCGTAAGTGCGGCCCATGGCTTTAAGTATGGCATCGTCGCCGCTTTGCAGGGGAATATGCACATGGCGGCAAAAAGGCGGCCCCGAGGCAAGCAGATCAAGTATTTCCCCGGTTACGTCATGGGGTTCCAGGGAACTGAGCCGCAAACGCAGCAGCCCCGGCAGAACGGCCAGCTTGGCCAGCAATTCCGCCAGCCCCATGGCACCGCCCGGTTCGCGGCCGTAAGCGCCGGTATGGATCCCGGTCAGCACAATTTCTTTGCAGCCGTGACTAAGCAGTTCCGCCGCTCCGCTCAGCACCTTCTCCGGCGCTCTGCTGCGCAGCGGCCCCCGGGCATAGGGCACGATACAGTAAGTACAGAAATTTTCGCAGCCTTCCTGCACTTTAAGAAATGCCCGCACCCGGTCCTGGCTGGCTTCGCCGGGCAATTCCTCAAACTCGGACGGCCCGGCAAAATCACCCACCGCCGCCCTTTTGTTTCCTTGCCCCGCCCCCTCCGCCAGTTCGACAATGGCGGCCCGCCGGCCGGCCCCGACAACCAGATCCACACCCTCGATGGCCAGCACTTCATGGGGGGCATTTTGCACGTAACAGCCGGTGACAGCCACTACCGCCGCCGGGTTAGCCCTGACGGCACGGCGAATCAATTGCCTTGATTTGCGATCCCCCAAGTGGGTTACGGTACAGGTATTGATTACATAAACATCCGCCGGCTGGGCAAAATCAACCACCAGATAACCGCGCCGGCGAAACAGTTCCTCCAGCGCCGCTGATTCATACTGGTTCACTTTGCAGCCCAAGGTGGCTACGGCCACCCTTTTATGTTCCATGGGCCGCTGCCCCCAGGTCGCCCCATTGGTAAAGCACCATGCTGATGGCCGCCAAAGCGGCGGTTTCCGTGCGCAAAATACGCGGCCCCAAGCTGACCGGCGCTACGCCGCGCTCTTGAGCGGCGGCTACTTCTTCTTTTTCCAGCCCGCCTTCCGGTCCGATGATTATGTAAACTTGAGCCGGCAACCGCCGGGACTGCAGTTCATTTTTTAAGCTGCGCCCCGCCTCTTCCTCCCAAGGCAGAAAAGCCGGCGCCTCCGGCGGAATCAATCGCAAAGCATTGGCCCAGGTCACCGGTTCGTACACCTCCGGCACCAGCGCCCGCCGGCATTGTTTAGCGGCCCCGGCGGCAATCCGCTGCCAGCGCTCCCGCCGGGCGGCGGCTTTGGCATCGTCCAGCCGCACCACGCTGCGGCGGCAATGGACCGGCACAAACAGGGACGCTCCCAACTCGGTTCCTTTTTGGATTACCGTATCCATCCGGTCACCTTTGGCAATCCCCTGCAGCAGCACCACCCTAAGGGGCGGTTCCCCTCCCGCCGGTTGCTTTTCCAGCACCCGGCACCGGACGGCGCCGGCTGTTTTCTCCTCAATCCGGCAGTGGTATAAACTGCCTTGCCCGTCCAATAAAGTAATTATATCCCCGGGGCCAAGCCGCAATACCCTGATCATGTGATGCGCTTCCGCACCGGCAATAACAGCGGCATCGCCTTGGATATCACCCGGCTCGACAATAAACCTGGCCGTCAAACCACTCCGCTCCTCTTGCAACTTCGAACTTTTAACACCAAACTAAGCTCCACGCTATGCCTGAGAGACTTATTCTTCTTCCATTTGCAGCCGGTTAGCTAAATCCATTGCCCCATGGATGACGCGATGGAGGATTACTACTTTATTGATGTCGTCAACGTGGTAGAAAAGCCTATAGTCATAGACAAGTGGCGCCGATCTGAAATAAGGATCCCCTGCAAAGACTTGAAACATATGAGGATTATCTTGGATAAGCTTTATTTTATTCTTGTAGTCATCAAAATACCGATCAGCGGCTTTTGGGCTTAGAGCATATAAATTAGAATCAGCATCAAATACACTTCTGCGAAAGGATGGAAGTGTTTTGATTTTATACGGCATTTTTTCGAGCCTCTCTTTTAGCTTTCCACTCGCGTATTAAATTACTGTGATCGTCCGGCACGGTAAGAGGATCCAACGCTTCATTTTTAGATTCGGCCAGCTCACGCAGGACATAAGCTCTGTGCTTAGCCTCTTCGTCTGCTTCAATGATAAATGGAATGGAACCCTTTGACACAGTCTGAGTAACAAAAAGCTGCAAAGCGGAGGACATAGTAAGCCCCATGCTGGTATAAATAATTTCTGCCTGTTTTTTTAACGTTTCGTCAAGACGAAATGTAATATTTTTAGTAGCCATCAGGTAACACCTTCTTTCGATATAATTATATCAAAATCGCCTTGCAATGTCCATTATTAGCCTTGCAAATTTTGATAATGCTTTCTTATGGTGTTACTGGTCACACGTTACTGCTTTCGCATCGAGCCGGCCCGTAAAGTTATTAACCGTGCGCTCATACTCTTCGAGAAATCGCTTACGGTTAATAACT
>WQUS01000061.1 GCA_009781965.1 Bacillota bacterium
AGGGGAATTGATGGTCAAATCTTTATATAACAATACCTCCTTAGGCTTATCCAGCACATATAAGACAGTAGCGTCAATTTGCAAAGGCATGCCAATTTTCAGCCGGTTATATATTACGCCGGCAATCAGGGCTCTTTCCCCGGGCGCCCTGGCTTCCCGTTCCACCATGGAAGCAATAGTAACCGCCTGGTTTAAAGTTAATCCTTTATCCGAGGCCAGTTTAATGTAATTATGCTCATTAATCACCGCGTCAAACCTGTCCAGCATCATTTGGATTATTTTTTCAGGGCTGGTGGCGGAGCTGATATAGTATGTATCAGGGAACAGATAGCCTTCCAGCTTGTTTGGTCCGGCCGGCAGATCTTTCAGGTAAGGATAGTTCCATTCCTTATTCATCAAGCGGAGAAAATCATCCTTTTTGACAATACCTTTACCGGCTAGTAATTCCGCTATTTGAGCCACGGTAAAACCTTCGGGAATGGTAATTTTAACCGTATCATTCGGGCCATTAATCAGCAGCCCGGTTATTTCATCCAGGGTCATGGCCGTATTGAACTGATAGGCGCCCGGTTTGAACTGACCGTCAATCTTGTGGTATCTGGCGTAAAACCTAAAAGCCGCGCCGCTGCGGATTAAACCTTTACCGGCCAGCTGATCCGCAATAGCAACGGTAGACGCGTTTTTGGGCACAGTAATATTAATCTGCCTGGCATTCGTTGCGTGCTCCACGGGTTTGAAAAACGAACTGACTGATAAGTATCCTAAAACCAGCAGGAAAAACAGGCAGAGAATAATTAATAACCCGGAATTATTTCTGCGCCTTCTTTTTTTACGCGTTTTTGTCATTCGCGGCCCCAAGCTGCATCACACCCCGGTTGTCTTTAGGTCCCTCTATAACGGTCTTTAATGGTTACTGTTCACACGTTACTGCTTTCGCATCAAGCCGGCACGCGAAACTATTAACCGTGCGCTCATGCTCTTTTGAGAAATCGCTTACGGTTAATAGTTTTGCGTGCCTGGGCTTGAGTACTAACAAACACAGGGTCTGACCAGTAACCTTTAATGCTTTATTGTTCGACATGCGGAGCAGGTTCAATATTGTTCCCGGTCTGGCCTGGCTGCCCATCCAACCTGCTTTCAGGCTGAGTTACAACCGGAGGCGCAGCCGGCTCTTTGACTGTTTGATTACCGTCAGTTAGTTGTTTGTCCGGATTTTGTACCTGCTGTCCGCCTGGGTTATCCGCCGGCGGAGTTTGCGGCTCCGCTGCCGGCGTTCCCGGCTCCGCTGCCGGCGTTCCCGGCTCTGTTGCCGGAGTCTCCGGCTCTGTTGCCGGCGCTTCCGGTTCCGCAAGCGGTTGAGCCGGCGCTTCCGCCGGCGGCTGAACGACCGCCGGCGGATTAATATCCGTATCCAACGGCACAATCACTGCCGGACGGGCTTCCCCTGTGCCAACAGCAACAATCCTGCGCACCGGGTTATATAAACTTGCCGGCAGGGTTTCCGTTGTTTTTTCCGCGCCTTTCCATACATAACGTACGGCAGCGGCTTTAAATCCATTAGAGCCTCTCTGCTTGACCACTTCTTCTCCCGCGGTCAGATTGGGATCGTTTTCGTAAACCACAGTGGCCGCAATTGTTTCCACCACCCAGCTGGACAATTCCACCCGGGGACTTTGTTCGACATTCCCGTATAATTTCACGGTCAGGTTATTGCCTGTTACATCCGTTTTGATGTAAATATAAAAGTTAGCGTCGTTTGCAAATTTAAAGTCCACCGCATCGTACGACACTGTGGCGTCACGGCCGATGGGCACATATCCGACGGGCAGCGAGTGATTGGTTCGCTCGACAATTTTCAGGTTAGCCAGCAATACCGCGTTATAAAGGGTGGAGGATACCTGACAGACCCCGCCGCCCAAACCGGGCACCAATTCATTATTGACAATAACGTTGGCGGTTTTATAGCCGGCTTCCGAACTGCGCGGTCCCACCACCCGGTTGAAAGAAAATACCTCTCCCGGAGCGATTAACTGGCCGTCCAAAGCAGCGGCAGCTACCTTGATATTATAGTTCCGGCTCACCTGAGCGGCGTTAAACCGGGTGCTGTATTGGGAGATCAGCCCGTCAATCCCCATGGACTCAATATCTTTGGTAGTGCGCAGGGGTGCTGCGGTTACCGTCGGCAAGGAAACTGTTACGGGATGATTTGCAGCGGCTGTGTTTATTTGCTCGGTAATCTCCTGTTCCAGCTGGTTAAAATCAATAGCGGTTCCCTCGCGGCCGGGAACAATGGTGATTCTGTCATCTTCCAGCACTTTAAAGCCCGCGTTTTCAGGTTCCTTAATCACCTTTTGCCAAGCGTTGCCAACCCGGCTTTCAAACTGTTGCCGATCAACCTGAAGCGCCGGCTTAATGTGCAAGCCATGCAGCTTGATGCGCTGCCGCTCGGCCAGCCGGTTGAAGCCTGCCAAGTATCCGAACCGTAAGTTATATGTATCGGTAATGAAGCCAAATCAACGCCCATTGCTT